>JAEWHB010000140.1 GCA_023388015.1 Bacteroidota bacterium | reverse complement strand
TCCCACAAAACTCAAAAAGCCTTACAGGAAACTGTGAGGTTTTTTTGTTTTCTGAAATGTTGAAATTTTAATTTCAAAAATGAAAGAAAACAAAAAAATATTCAAGATGAAATCTTGAAGGCTTTTTGAGCTTTGAATCTTTCCATTTAGGGATCAGCGATAGCTAATCCCAACTTCAAAATTTTTCAGATTAAGAAAAAATATTCAAGATGAAATCTTGAAGGCTTTTTGAGTTTTGAATCTCCCATTTAGGGATCAGCGATAGCTAATCCCAACTTAAAAATTTTTCAGATTAAGAAAAAGTATAAGTATAAGATGAAATCTTGAAGGCTTTTTGAGCTTTGAATCTTCCCATTTAGGGATCAGCGATAGCTAATCCCAAATTTTTCAGGTGTTTGTCTGCATCTCAACTTCACTCGATGTGACTTAAGAATATTTTTTATCTTTAGCTCAATAAAATTAGGGGGTAAGCCCGCAGGGATCACTGGTTCTCCATATCGTTGCAGCGTTGGGGTCTATCCCTTCTTTCATTAGTTTATATTTTGTGCATTTCGAAAGAAAAGAATTAAGACTGAAGTATTATCCGCCCCGGCGGACTGCTGATGCAGAGTATTAAGACTTTTTTGTGGCTATCTCAAGTTCCGGACTTTTTAAAAGCATTTATGAACATTATTTAGCCAAAACTCCTTACTTTTGCTATCCTTAGAATTTCAAAATGGCAGAAAAAACATTCAGAGAAGTCATTGCAGAAGCAATGAGTGAAGAAATGAGAAGAGATCCCTCGGTTTATCTGATGGGTGAAGAAGTAGCAGAATACAACGGAGCTTACAAAGCTTCCAAAGGTATGCTGGACGAATTCGGACCGGAACGTGTCATCGACACGCCGATTGCCGAAGGCGGATTTTCCGGTATCGCAGTAGGTTCAGCTATGACGGGTTGTCGCCCGATTGTAGAATATATGACGTTTAACTTCTCGCTTGTGGCCATTGACCAAATCATCAACAACGCCGCAAAAATGTACCAAATGTCGGGCGGACAATGGAATGTTCCCATCGTCTTCCGCGGACCAACCGGTTCGGCAGGACAATTGGGTGCAACGCATTCCCAATCTTTTGATAATTGGTACGCCAACACACCCGGACTCAAAGTGGTAGTTCCCTCCAATCCTTATGACGCAAAAGGTTTGTTGAAATCCGCAATCCGTGACAATGATCCCGTAATTTTTATGGAATCCGAACAGATGTATGGCGATAAAATGGACATTCCGGAAGAAGAATATTTAATTCCAATCGGGGTTGCTGACATCAAAAAAGACGGAACCGATCTGACAATTGTTTCCTATGGGAAAATCATGAAAAATGCTCTGGCAGCTGCTGCACAATTGGAAAAAGAAGGCATCAGCGCAGAAGTCATCGACCTGAGAACTTTGCGTCCTTTGGATTATGATACCATTATCAATTCGGTTAAAAAAACCAATCGATTGGTGATTTTGGAAGAGTCTTGGCCTTATGGTTCCATTTCGACTGAGATTTCCTATATGGTTCAACAAAAAGCATTTGATTATTTGGATGCGCCCATCAAAAGAATCACTTCACCCGATATTTCAGCGCCTTATTCGGCTGAACTTTTCAAAGAATGGTTCCCGAGCGTGGATGAAGTTGTGGACGCAGCCAAATCTGTCGCTTACAAAAAATAAAAAACTTAAATTTGTTAAACATAGAAACCTTCCTGAATTCGGAAGGTTTTTTTTGGATTTGCTAAACGTTTTATGACTTTCAATCGGCTTATCGTTTTATTAATGCTTTTGATTTGCGGATCATTGGCTGCTCAAGTAAAGGTTTCAGGTAAAATTACCGATGCCGCTACTAAAAAACCTGTGGCTTATGCCGATGTAACTTTGTCAAATGCCGGCGTTTTTACCACTACAAATACCGATGGCAGTTTCTACTTAGAATCCGAAAACAATGATTCCATTTTGGAAATTACCGCCGACGGATTTGAATTCCAAGAATTTGAACTGACTTCAAAAGTTAATTACAACCTTGTTATTACTTTGACTGCCGATGCTTCGAAGTCGGACGAATCCACCATTTCACTGCAGGAAGCAACCATCACCGGTCGAAAAAAGAAATACAAAAACAAAAAGGAAAATCCGGCTTATGCCATTATGCGCGAAGTCTGGGCCAGAAAGAGAAACAACGGATTGCGAAACGTTCCCCAATATGAATACGAGGAATATGAAAAATTGCAGTTCGACCTGAACAATGTGGACAGCGCCCTCACAAAAAACCGGATTTTCAAGGATATGGAATTTATTTTTGAGAAAATAGATACTTCCGAAATCACCGGAAAAGCTTTCCTACCCGCATTTCTCAATGAATCCATTTACAAAGTTTATGGTAAAAATTTACCCACAAAGAAGGAAAGAAAAGATTTGGTGGCCAATAAAAGTTCGGGATTTGATGACAATGAAATTGTAGGCCAAACCCTGAAAAATCTTTACAAAGAATTCAATATTTACGACAATCGGCTTA
Source organism: Bacteroidota bacterium (assembly GCA_023388015.1). Lineage (GTDB taxonomy): Bacteria > Bacteroidota > Bacteroidia > Flavobacteriales > Weeksellaceae > Moheibacter. The sequence continues at coordinate 10,822 of JAEWHB010000140.1, read as the reverse complement.
ATTTCTTCAATATCAATTTCGTAAGTCCCATTGCACGCGACGGATTTTCGGTTTATGAATACGAACTTTCCGACACCATCAACATCGACGGAATTGATTGTTACCGAATTAAATATTATCCGAAAAGGGACGGTGGACATACGTTCAAAGGCGATTTTTACATCAGTATGAAAGAATATGCTGTGAAGGAAATCGATATGCAAAGCACCAAAAACATCGATGTGAATTTTGTGCGGGATATCTTTGTGAGCCAACAATTTGACGTGAAAAACGATTCGGTTTTCTTATTGAAACGCGAATATATTTTATTGGATATGAGTCTTTTGAATAAGAAAGAAAGTTCAAAAGGTTTGTTTGCGCACCGAACGGTTTCTTACAAAGATTTCAATTTTGAAAAACCGCATCCGGACGAATTTTACAACGAAAGAAATCACGATCCTTATACTTCGGGCGCTTTTGAGAAAAATGATTTGTATTGGGCAAACGCCCGCCACGAAAGACTTTCCCGAAACGAAGATGGGATTTATGAAATGCTCGACAGTCTTCAGCAAGTGCCTCGTTTCAAGCGAATTGTGAAATCGGTAGAAATTCTCGGCTCGGGTTATTGGCAGGTTTGGAATGCCATCGACATTGGAAATTTATATTCTTCATTTGGCTACAACGATATTGAAGGTCTCCGTTTGCGTGCCGGCGCACGAACTTATTTTTCCCAAAACGATATGTGGCGAATTGCCGGATACCTCGCCTACGGATTCAGGGATCATCAGTTTAAATACGGTGCCGAAGCGAGGTTTATGTTCAATAAATTCAACCGCTTCCAAATCGGAATTGGAACCAAACGCGATATTGAACAATTGGGCGTTCAACTCACCACTTCCGACGGGATTATGACCAGAAGTTTTGCTTCTTCCTCGATCATCGGACAAGGAAGCAATGACAAACTCAGCCATATCAACAAAACGAATGTTTACACCTCGATTGATCCTTGGAAAAATTTCACCGTTCGGATTGACGGAAATTATCAGACCACACGTGCCGGCGATCCGGCCTTGTTCAACATCGGCTACATCAACGAAAAAGGCTACCGGGAAGAACATCTAATCGATACCCACCTAAGTCTGTCATTGATTGCCCGCCCCGGTGCTAAATTTTCCCGATACGGAATCGATCGCTACGAACACAGCACTTTGGCGCCGACCATTATGTTGCGCTATACCAAAGGGTTTAGCGGACTTTTCAACAGTCAGTTCAATTATGACAAACTCCAGTTTTTATTCAGCAAACCTATTCTGATTGGTTCTTTGGGTAGAAGTGATTTGACGCTCGAAGCAGGAAAAATCTTTCAAGGTGTACCGCTTTCGCTTCTAAGTGTAATTCCCGGAAATGAAAGCTATGGACAGATTCCCGGCATCTTTTCCCAATTGGATTATTATGAATTCGTATCCGATTCCTATGCGACTTTTATCCTCGATCATCATTTCAACGGATGGATTTTCAATAAAATCCCTTTAATCAAGAAGTTGAAAATCAGAGAAATAGGTTTTATACGTGCTGCATGGGGCGATATCTCAAAGGAAAGTTTGGAAATGAACCGTTCGGATATTGAATATTTGGCGCCAAATGATAAAATTTATTTCGAATATGGATTTGGAATCGAGAACATCGGAATCGGGAATTTCCGTCCGTTCCGAATTGATTTTAACTGGCGAGGAAATTATCTGGAACTGCCCGATGCGCGAAAATTCGGTGTTACAGTCGGAATGGGACTTTCTTTTTAAGGAAGTTTTCTTGAAATTAATTAGAAAAACTAACTTAATTAATACATTATGAGCGAATATTCTTTACAATCATTTATTGCCAAAAGACGGCAGAATGATGCAGAACACGACTACTTTGAACTCGAAACACCTCAAATGCTGGAAATCAATCTGAACAATCAGTTCGTCTGGACAAAAAACGGTGCGATGGTGGGCTATACCGGCAATATAAAATTTCAGCGGGAAGGAATGCTTTCCGGCGGACTTGGAAATTTATTGAAAAAAACACTTACGGGAGAAGGCGCCAAGCTGATGAAAGCCGAAGGAACCGGACGACTCTATGTGGCAGACAACGGCAAAAAAGTCCAGGTTTTGCATCTTGATAATGAATCGATTTGTGTTAACGGAAACGACATTCTGGCGCACGACCAAACGATTAAGAACCAAATAACCATGCTGAAAAGTGTAGCCGGAATGATGTCGGGCGGGATTTTTCAGGTACGCCTGACCGGAAGCGGACACGTTGCCATTACGACACACGGCGATCCGCTGGTTTTAATGGTCAAACCCAATGAACCCGTTTTTACCGACCCCAATGCCACGGTGGCTTGGTCAGGAAACCTAAGCCCTGAACTGAAAACTAATGTTTCTTTCAAAAGCCTTTTGGGCAGAGGAAGCGGTGAAGAATTCCAGATGAAATTTTCCGGAGATGGCTGGGTTTTGATTCAGCCTTATGAAGAAGTTTATTTCCAACAAAGAAGCTAAAGCTCAAAAAAGAGCGTTCAAAATAAAATAGGTTTAAATATTTCTAACTAATTGAGGTAGAATTTTGTCGAAATGTCAAGATAAAATTCAATTTTCTTTTCAAATAAACGGAATATGTTATATTTGCTGATTGTTAAAATTTTTATAAAATATCAAATGTCTGAAGAAAAATTAGGGACTTAAGACATTATCTGACAATCAAAAACAATTAAAATTATACAGATGGAACAACTCTCTTTATGGATTCCGGTGATCCTCGCTATCGTAGGATTATTGATGATGATTTCCAAGTTCATGTGGGTGAAAAAGCAGGATGCTGGGAATGAAAAAATGCAGGGAATCGCAAAAAACATTCAGGATGGAGCATTGGCTTTCTTATCAGCTGAATACCGTTTATTATTAATCTTCGTAATCGTTGCATCTGCGGCATTGTTCGGAATATCTACGATTGTGGACACCACAAGCTGGTTGATTGTTCCGGCGTTTATCATCGGAGCGATTTTTTCTGCACTTGCAGGGAACATCGGGATGAGAGTAGCGACTGCTGCAAACGTGAGAACCACACAGGCTGCACGTACAAGTTTACCCAAAGCACTGAATGTTTCTTTCTCGGGAGGAACCGTGATGGGACTTGGAGTGGCAGGTCTTGCTGTATTGGGTCTTTCTTTGTTTTTCATATTTTTTATCAATCATTTCGTAACAGGTGGTAAACCTTTTTATGACGAAATGACTGTTGCATTGGAAGCACTTGCCGGATTCTCTTTGGGAGCTGAGTCAATTGCTCTTTTTGCGCGTGTGGGTGGAGGTATTTATACCAAAGCAGCCGACGTCGGAGCGGATTTAGTAGGTAAAGTTGAAGCCGGAATTCCGGAAGACGACCCAAGAAACCCTGCTACGATTGCCGATAACGTAGGTGATAACGTAGGTGATGTTGCCGGAATGGGAGCCGACCTTTTTGGTTCTTATGTGGCAACTGTTTTGGCTTCCATGGTTTTAGGTAATTATATTATCAAGGATTTTGTAACCGCAAACGGAACCTCTTTTACAGATGAATTTGGAGGAATGGGACCTATCATCCTGCCGATTATGTTTGCCGGAGTAGGAATTATAGCTTCTATCATCGGGACATTCCTTGTGAAAGTTAATTCCAACGATGCTAAGGAAAGCAAGGTTCAAGCTGCTTTAAATTTAGGTAACTGGTCATCTATCATTATTACTGCTATCGCAGGATTCTTTTTGATCAATTGGATGTTGCCTGAAACATTATACATGGATTTCTTCGGAGAAGGAATCAGAGAAGTTTCCAGAATGAACGTTTTCTATGCGACTTTAATTGGTCTTGCGGTAGGAGGATTGATTTCTGCATTTACTGAATATTATACCGGATTAGGTAAAAAACCTGTTGTGAATATCGTAAGAAACTCATCAACCGGAGCCGCAACCAACATTATTGCAGGTTTGGCAACGGGAATGATTTCAACTTTTTCTTCTGTATTATTGTTTGCTGCCGCAATCTGGGGTTCTTATGAATTAGCCGGATTCTACGGTGTGGCAATTGCTGCTTCTGCGATGATGGCAACTACTGCGATGCAATTGGCAATTGACGCTTTCGGACCGATTGCAGATAACGCAGGAGGAATCGCAGAAATGAGTGAGCTTCCAAAAGAAGTTCGTGAGAAAACAGATATCCTTGACTCAGTTGGAAACACAACAGCTGCAGTAGGAAAAGGATTTGCAATTGCTTCTGCAGCTTTGACTGCACTTGCATTGTTTGCAGCTTATGTAACCTTTACTGGAATCGACGGAATCAATATTTTCAAAGCCAAAACTTTGGCAGCTTTATTCATCGGAGGAATGATTCCGGTTGTGTTTTCCGCTTTGGCGATGCAGTCAGTTGGAAAAGCAGCCATGGCAATGGTGGAAGAAGTACGTCGTCAGTTCAAAGAAATTCCTGGAATTATGGAAGGAACCGGAACGCCTGAATACGGCAAATGTGTTGAAATTTCAACCAAAGCAGCTTTAAGAGAGATGATGTTACCGGGCGCATTGACCATCGTTACACCGATTATCATCGGATTTGTGATGGGAGCAGAAGCACTGGGAGCTTATATGGCTGGTGTTACCGTCTCGGGTGTACTATGGGCTATTTTCCAAAACAATGCAGGAGGTGCTTGGGACAACGCGAAAAAATCTTTCGAAGCAGGTGTTGAAATCAACGGCGAAATGACTTACAAAGGTTCTGAAGCACACAAAGCGGCTGTTACCGGTGACACAGTAGGTGATCCTTTCAAAGATACTTCTGGACCATCCATGAATATTTTGATTAAATTGACTTGTTTGATCGGATTGGTAATCGCTCCTATTTTGGGCGGACATGCTTCAAGCGATGCGGAAACTTTAGTCGAAGGTGGAATTACAGAAAACACAGAAGCTGTTTACGCCGAAACAATGGATGCCGATGGGAATTTCGTATATGATTTGGGTGAAACTTCTGAGATCAAACTTCCATCAGGTAAAACTTTGAATGTAGGAAGTTCTTCCAGCGAACAAAAATTATTCGGTTTTCTATCCAATCCTAAAATAGAAGAAACAGGGCAAAGAGGTGATGCATGGAAATGGGTATCATTGGACAGAGTTCATTTCAAAACCAATTCTTCTAATTTATTGGATTCTTCTAAAGAACAATTACAAAATATTGCAGATCTGATGGCAGAATATCCAAATGCAAAAATCAAAATTGGCGGATATACAGACAACACAGGTGCAGAAGAAGTAAACCTGAACGTTTCTACCGAACGTGCAAATGTGGTGAAATCTACCTTGGCTAAATTAGGTGTGGACGAAAGCAGAATGCAATCCGAAGGTTACGGCGCTCAGCATTTCGTTTGTGAGGCAAATGATACCGATATTTGCAAAGCCAAAAACCGAAGAGTGGACATCAAAGTTGTTTCGAATTAATTTATAGAAAATAAAAAATCGAAAAGCAGTCCAACAAGGGCTGCTTTTTTTGGCTAAATAAACATAATGATTCATCATTTTAGGAACTAATGAGTCCCCAATTAAATTGATTTAAGAATTCTTAAATCCTTACAAATGCGACTTTTAAAAATATATACAGATTCTTTTAAAGGACTTTCGGCGGAAAGCTGGATGCTGGCGGTGGTAATGTTTATCAATCGTTCCGGCTCTATGGTACTTCCTTTTTTGGGTATCTATATGACCGATCACCTAGGATTCAGCTTGAAAAATACGGGTTTGGTTTTAAGTTTTTACGGAATCGGTTCGGTACTCGGTTCCTGGTTAGGTGGAATGATTACCGACAAAATCGGTGAATTCAAAGTTCAGTCTGCCGCATTGCTTTTGAGTGTTCCTTTGTTTTGTGTGATTCCGCTTTTCAAGTCGGAAGTGGGACTCGCAGTTATAATTCTTTTGCAAAGTACCGTAAGCGAAGCTTTTCGCCCGGCCAACTCTGTCGCCATTACACGTTATGCCAAGAAGGGAAATATCACGCGTTCCTTTTCGCTAAACCGCATGGCTGTGAACTTGGGGTTTTCCATCGGGCCGGCGCTTGGAGGAATTTTATCGGCTATTTCCTATAATTTTCTTTTTTATTCTAATGCGCTAGGAGCGCTGATTGCCGGCATTACATACATTTGGTTTTTCAATAACCGAAAACATCGAAACAAGGAAATTCCCAACAAAGAATTGGAAAAAACTTCCATTTCTCCTTATCGGGATTATAAATTCATTCTGTTCTCATTTTTTTGCCTGCTTTTCTCGGTTTGTTTCTTTCAACTTCTCAACACACTTCCTTTATTTTATCAGGAAGTTGCCGGGTTGTCGCATAAAACAATAGGATATATTTTGGGCTATAGCGGACTTATCATTGTCATTTTGGAAATGTTGCTGGTTCAGATTGCCGAACGAAAATTCAAACTGAGGTTTACCCTTTTTCTGGGAACCTTTCTTTGCGGTGTTTCCTTTGCCATTCTCGGATTTAACAACAGCCTCGTCATTCTCATTATCTCCATGACCATACTCTGCGTAGGTGAAATCTGGACGCTTCCTTTTATGTCCACCGTTACGGCACTTCGATCAGGTGCTAACAATAAAGGCGCTTATATGGGACTTTTGGGAATTGGATTTTCGCTTGCGTTTATCATTACACCTACTTTGGGAACTTTCATTGCACAGGAATTCGGATTTACAGTTTTATGGATTGGAACCGGAATTCTGATGACAATTGCAGCGATAGGATTTTATTATATCATTCCCTGGATGCTGGGTGATAAACAGAATGAGTCCGATATGGAGTGAATTTAATTTATGAAATTCAATTTTAAATAGTTAAGAATAATTTAAATCTTTCATGATTTTATTTGTTCCGAAGCAATTCGGATGAACCTGTGAGGTTTTTTTGTAATTTTGCAGATTCAATAAAAAGGATATGACAAAAGACGGAAAATTGGAATTGATGGCACCGGCCGGGAATTTTGAATCTCTGCAGGCTGCACTTGACAATGGAGCGGATTCAGTTTACTTCGGAGTAGAGCAGTTGAACATGCGTGCGCGTGCTTCCATAAATTTCACGATGGATGACCTTCCGGAAATTTCCAATCGTTGTAAAGAATTAGGCGTACGGACTTATCTCACGCTGAACACGATTATTTATGACCATGATCTTTCTGTCATTAAAAGTCTTATGGACAAAGCCAAAGAAGCGGAAATTACTGCCGTGATTGCTATGGATCAAGCGGTGATTGCTTATGCACGCCAAATCGGGATGGAAGTTCATATTTCCACCCAAATCAACGTGACCAACATTGAAACGGTTCGGTTCTATGCGATGTTTGCCGACACGATTGTTTTGAGCCGTGAACTGAGTTTGAGTCAGGTTAAAAAGATTACCGAACAAATCAAAAAAGAAAATATCTGCGGACCATCCGGAAATTTGGTGGAAATCGAAATTTTTGGTCACGGAGCGCTATGTATGGCCGTTTCAGGAAAATGTTACCTGAGTTTGCATTCGAGCAATTCATCGGCCAACCGAGGTGCCTGCAAACAAAATTGCCGTAAAAAATATACTGTAATCGATCAGGAGTCGGGATTTGAAATCGAACTGGACAACGAATACATGATGTCGCCCAAAGACCTTTGTACCATTGATTTCTTGGATGAAATAGTCGATGCCGGCATCAAAGTTTTGAAAATCGAAGGACGTGGTCGTGCGCCGGAATACGTAGCAACTGTGATTCGTTGCTATCGAGAAGCCATTGATGCAATTGCCGACGGAACTTTCTCAAAAGAAAAAACCGATTATTGGATGACTTTACTTCAAACCGTTTACAATAGAGGTTTCTGGAGCGGATATTACCTTGGGCAAAAACTGGGCGAATGGTCGCCTGCAAACGGTTCTATGGCCACACAGAAAAAAGTGTACATCGGAAAAGGAAAACATTTTTATCCGAAATCAAATATCGGTCAGTTCCAGATTGAAGCTTATGACTTGAAAATTGGTGATAAAATATTGATTACAGGACCAACAACCGGCGCCAAAGAAACGACTGTTTCTTCTATGATGGTGGAAGATTTGGTATCTGATTCTGCAAAAAAAGGTGATAATATCACCATTCCGATTGATTTCAGAATTCGTCCATCCGATAAATTGTACAAACTCGTCAAAACCGAATTTGCGGAAGCGTGAAATTGATGAGTATTGGAGAGTTTGAGTGTTGAAGAGTTAGAGGGAATAACTTGATAACTTGAAACCTTAAACCTTAAACTTGAAACTTAAATGGTTATCATAACTTTACAAAGGGACAAATGCATCGGCTGCAATTATTGCGCTGAGTTGGCACCGGAAAAATTCAGGATGTCCAAAAAGGACGGTAAATCGGTATTACTGAAAGCCATTGATAAAAAAGGTTTTCATACACTGAAAGATCCGGATCATAGTATTTTTGAAGATTGCGATCGTGCCGCCAAAGCTTGTCCGGTTAACATAATTTCGGTAAAGGAAACATGAAAAAGTCTGAACTCAGATCGATTTATAAATCCAAAAGAAATCAACTTTCTGAAGTTGAAATCCACGAGTGCAGCCGGAAAATCCTTGAAAACCTTAAAAAAATGCCGATTTGGGAAAAATCTGTCTTTCATGTTTTTGTGCCAATTGTTCAAAACCACGAAATCAATACTTTTCCCATCATTGAATTTCTTCTGACTCAGAACAAAACAGTTTTGGTTCCGAAAGTAGTCGGAAAAAAAATGATCAGTTGCCGGATTGATAAAGGAACCGAATGGACAACCGGGAAATTCGGAGTTCCCGAACCGATTGATTGTATTGAATTTGAAAATAAGAAAATTGAGGTTGTTTTACAACCGATGCTGATTTGTGATCGTTTGGGCAACAGAATCGGATATGGTGGCGGATATTACGACCGTTTTTTATCGGAATTTCAAATTCAACCTTTAAAAATCGGACTGAACTTTTTTCCGTCCATTCCCAAAATTGAGGAAGTGGAACCGACTGATGTTCGGCTGGATTATTGCGTTACCGGCGATGAAATCGTATCATTTTCAACCTTCTGAATCGACTTTAAATCAGAGAAATAGAAAATAAATTCGTGTTTGAACTTTTTCGGTTCTTTTTTCAAAATGAAAGTGGCCGATTTTTCCAGCGAATCAATGAGTCGTTTATCATTTGAAAAATAACGAACGCCGTAGTTCACAATTTTGACCGAGTCAGGCGACAAACTGTCTTTTTCAGTTAATTTCAGATTGCTGATTTCCACATAATTAACACGCAATGAATCCATTTCTTTTAGCAAAAACGGAATATTAACCGTATCGTTTTCAATGAAATAACTTTTAATTTGCGGATATAAAATTTCGCGCAGCAAAGTATCGGAAGAATTGGCCGAATAAAGCGAAGTCAGTTCATATAATTCGGTTAATTTTTGTCGCGTTATGAAATTCACAGAAGCCAGTGAATCCATTCTAGAAACCGTTGTGGACTGATTTTTATAGGTTTTGATAACTTCAGGATCGTGCTCACCCTGAAAAGTTGGTTCTTTTTTACAAGACCAAACCGCAAAAATCAACCCTGAAATGAGTAAGATTATTAAAGACTTAATTTTCATCGGATTGGATTTTGAATTTAATTTTTACAATTTTCCCTTGTTTTCTTTCCGCTTCAATCAGCGTGAAATTTTTAAGAGAACTGGTGGGCAGGGATACTAAATTGATGTATTGTTTTTTACTCAATACTTCGACCCCAAAGTACTCATTATCATATACTTGATAAATTAACGCGTCGTCTGCAATCATCGAATCCAGCATTTTGATTCTTTCTTTTACACTTTGTGAGGATTTGGAATAATGCCTAAGCATAACTTTATAATCATCGGGTTCCAGGCGGATTGTTTCCATTCCCTGATATTGATGCAGATTAATTTTAAAAGTGTCTTGTTTGTAATAAGTTGATTTAATGGTCATCAAAAGCGTATCTTCTGTCGAAGTAAATTCAAGACAACCTTGTTCTGTAAACAATTCCAACGGTGTAAATCCTTTTCTTGCAATCGTAATTTCGATGGGTTCCGTAATTTTGGAATTTCTGTCCATATCTACAAAGCAGAATTCATAAGTTTTCTGATAGAAAAAACTGAAATAAACAGCAACTGCGGCTATTCCCAATGCCAAAATGCTAAGCAAAACAATCGGTAAAATAGGGGTTTTCTTCTTTACTTCCTTTTTGACTTCAATGGTTTGTGAAGGTTGAATCGGCTTTGGAATTTCTGCTACGGTTTCGGTGATTATTTCCGACTTCTCTTCAATGATTTCCTCTTTCGGTTCTTCCGCAAAATGATTATTTTGTTTTAGAGCGAATTCAGCCCAGCCATTGTATCCCGCATATTGAGCCAAAAGATTCAGCATATCGATTCGGGGCAGCTTTTTAAATTCCGATTTGAAATAGGTATAAAACCATTTTTCACTTACGGTTGAACGTGTTTTTTCGAAAACATCTTCCTGAAAATTCACGATATCCTGCCCTTTCCATTCAGAAATATCGGAGGAAGAGGCAGAATTCGACTCAAAAAAACGCTTTGTGACGTCTTTTTTCAGTAAATTAAATAATTCTATATCAGAAATTTTATTCAATTTTTTAGTTTTAAACCTTTGATAATTAGCGTTTTGTAAATTGTAAAATAATTTACAAACTGATTACAACGCATTTTCAAAGAGACAGACACAAAGCTAATGTACTTTTGGAACAAATAAAAACCATTAAAAAATTTAGTTAT
>JAEWHB010000130.1 GCA_023388015.1 Bacteroidota bacterium | reverse complement strand
AAAGTTAGTTTTGCCGAAGCCAGAACTTTGAGAGCACTCGAGCTTTTCAATCTTGTAAATTACTATGCACGACCTTATGGAACCATCGATCAGGACTTAGGAATTCCAGTTCCGACAGTATTTGAGAGAGATACGCCGCTTCCGCGTAAATCTGTAGAAGAAGTTTACAACGAGATTACTTCTCAGTTGGAATTGGCTGCTCAGAACTTGCCGTCAAATGCGCAAGCCAACACAGCACAGGTAACGAAAGAAGCAGTTTACGGACTTTTGTCAAGAGTTTATCTTTACAAAAAAGATTATCAGAAAGCAGTTGAGTCTGCTGATTTGGCTTCGGCAGAATCAGGTCTGATGACGCAAGGAGATTTGTTGAATTATTACCAGAATCCTTTGTCTTACGCAGAAACTTTGTTTGCAATTGATTTTACAGAAATCGACAACCCGAACACAAACGATGCTTTGTATGCAACCTGGACGCCTGGCGGAACTTATGAAGATACTGCAGCAACTACGGATTTCTATGATTTGATTCCTGACTCTGATGCAAGAAAAGATTTGTATGTTCAGTGGAATTCTACAGACAATCCGCTTCCATACGGTGTTTTGAAATTTGGTGGAGTTGACAATGATGTTGTCGTAATTCGTGCAACTGAAGTTTTATTAAATAAAATTGAAGCATTGTATTACACAAATCCGGCACAGGCTCAAACTGAATTGGTGAATTGGGTACAGTCTTACAGAGATGCAGCATATTCTTTCTCAGGAACAGGTCAGGCTTTGCTTGATGAAATCCTTTTGCAGAGAAGAATTGAGTTGGCATTTGAAGGTCACAGGTATTTTGATATGAACAGATATCAGATGGATCTTCAGAGAAATGCTAACTGTACGGTGAACTGTGAAGTTCCGTTTGCGGATTACAAGAGAGTTTTCCCTATTCCGTTGAACGAAATGAACACGAATCCGGAAATGGTTCAGAATCCAAACTATCAATAAATTATATAGGGGATTTAATGTTTTATAGTAGAGAGCCGTTGAAAAACGGCTCTTTTTTTATACCATTGTGAGTGATTCAACATGCAGATTCTGAATCCATTGGTTCAGGTTTTCTTCAGTTGAAAGATTGAATTTTTTACGGAGTTTGTACTTTCTGTTCTGAACCGTACGAAGCGAACTAAAGGTCATTTCTGCAATTTCCTTGGTTGTGAAATCAAGTTTCATCAGTGCACATAATTTCAAATCAGCAGTAGTTAAATCCGGATAATCATTTACCAGCTGACTGTAAAATTCGGGATAAACTTCAATGAATCTCGAAAGGAAATTCGGCGAATTGGAAGTCGCCAGTTCCACCACTTCTTCAAAAGCATTGTTCAGTTTCTTTTTCAGCTGAAGGTTTTCTTTTTTTCCCCTTAAATTCTTTCTTTTCTGTTTTTTAATGTAAACAAAAACACCGCTGAGAATGGCTGCAATCAATAATCCGGAAATCACAAAAATCAATACTACATTGGCATTTGCCTTTTCCACTTTGATTTCTCCGTCGGTCTGAGCCAACATTGCAGGTACTTTGAGATTTCGCTTCCGGGCTTCATCCACACTGTCTTTTACCGCCACATATTGTTTCAGATAAGAATTTGACAATTCGGAATTACCCTTTTTCTGATAAGTTTCTGAAAGTAATTTATAAAGAACCGCACGCGGACGCTTGATTTCATGATTCAACTCCAAGGCATTTTCAAAGGAACTGATAGCGTTTTGTAAATCTCCCGAAGCTTCATAATATTTCCCTGAAATTTCCTTTAAAAGTGCTTTAGAATAATTGGTTCCGAGTGATTTTGAATAATTTTCAGCATAATTCAAATAAATTTTTCCCGAATCCAATTCATCACTTTCAATGTAAACTTCAGAAATACTGACCGAACTCGTAAATTTATTGTTCACATTCGTAGAAGGCGAATGATAAGCGGATTTGTAATAATAAAGCGCCGAATCATTTTGTTTTTTGAGCTGATAAACATCGCCGATATTGATGTAAACCCCAATCAGTTTATTAACCCTGTCTTCCTGATTTTTGACCCTGTTTGAAATTGTGATGGCTTCCTTGTACTTTTTTACGGCATCGTCATAAAGTCCGAGCATATGTAGATTCAAGCCTTCACGGAAAGCAATCGAATAGGAAATATCATCATTTTGGGAAGTGTAAGTCTCATCTTTGGCTTTGAGAATGTAGGAAGTTGAAACATCCAGTTTCCCTTTGACAAAGTAAATCCCTGACAAACCCAAATAGGCTTGCGCAAGTCCTTTTGAATATTTTTCAGATTTAGAAAGTGCCTCTGCAGATTTGTAAATCTCAAGTGCTTCATCAAATCTTTCGTCTTGATAAAGATTGGAAGCTTCTTTCAAAAGCTGATCAATCCTATGATTATCAACTTGTTGTGGGAATATAAATCCCAATCCCGCCTTGAGCGGAAACGATAAAATTAAAATTAAAACAAACGGCAATGCTCCTCTCTTCATCTTCAAATTCTTGGTTAGTACATGTTTCGGAAAAGTAATTCCATGACAATCGAACCGGCATTTTTATCAATCACCGTACCAATCAAGAAAATAAAATGTTAAGACTGCGCACCTATTTGGTCAATTGCACTGAATTTTTGCATGTTTTGTTCGAATTCCTTTTTGTTTACAACTCTGGTTTTTGACCATGCATCATGCCAACCGGTTGTTCCAAAAAATGAGAAGACTTCAAAAGGAACACATCTGGAAATACTTCTGATAAAGATTGCATTAAGTGTAGCTTCGCTTCCATCCAACATTACAGCTTGTGTACCGGTAATAAATTTACCTATACTTCTTCCTTTAAAAGCCGCTTCCTGAACGAAAATAAAAGTAAAATAAATAAGAATTCCAATCAAATTACCTACAATTGGAATATCTAAAAATGCTAAAGCCGATTCCATACCAAAAACCACAAGTAAAGCACCCAGCATAAACATAATTACCAGCAGAACTATATAATCAATGATAAAATTTGCAAATCGAATGCCTTTTGAAGCGAGCGAATACTCAACAGGGTCAAGAAAGTTACTCATGATAGTTTTTTTTGCAAGTATAGGATTATTTCAAAAACTTATCAAATCGTCTGATGTCAGCTTCCTTATCAATCGGTTTTTCTTTTTCAATGAAATCGTACAGAAATTCCGTCATCTGGGGTCCCAGAAGCGTTCCGCGTGTTCCCATTCCATTGAGAATGTAAAGGTTTTGATAATTGGGATGGTTCCCCAAAATGGGTCGGCGATCCACAATGGTAGGCCGGATTCCCGCTTTTTGTCCGGATATTTTATAATTTCCCGTATAAATTTCCTCTAAATGTTGCTGCATCTCACGTCGCCCCTTTTCGGTTGGCTCATAAGTGAGGTCGTCACGGTCGTAAGTGGATGCCGTCAGACAGGATTTTCCCGACTCGGGCATCAGGAAATTATGGGCTTTCCAAATGGCTTTTGGAATTTCTGATGCAGTTGCTATTTCCAAAACCTCTCCTTTCACCCCGATTACCGGTAAATAATTGAAATAAGGATTGTTAAGCACATTAAATCCTTCACAAAAAACGATTTTCTGTGCTTGAATGTCTTTGTAAATAACTTTATCCTTTTGAATCTTTAATTCGGAATAATCAAAGCTTTCGTTTCTGTATAATTTTTTTTCGGCTAAATATTCAGCGAATTTTGAAATACACTTTCCCATTTTAATTCTACCGGTTTGCTTGACTTCTGCATAGCCGTATGGCGAATTAATTTCTTGATTTTCAGCATTTTGAATTTCACTTGAAAGGAAAGGAATCAGTTTAGGCATTGTTGATTTTTTCTTCCAGGTTTTGATTTCGCCTTCATTTTTCAAAATCCGGTAAGTTGGAATTTCTTCAATAAAAGTTGCGTCCAATAATTCTTCGAATTCCGAAAAGTATTTGTGCATTAGACTTAATTGTTCTTCCGCATTCCAGATCAGCGAAAATCTCTTTAGCACAACCGGATTATATATTCCGACCGCGACAGAAGATGCTTTATTTTGATTGGCATCTACAACCAAAAATGTTTTGCCTTCTTTCAGTAACTTCAAAGCAAAACAACTTCCAGCAACTCCTTGCCCTATAATGAGGTATTCAAGCATCCTAAATTAATTCATTAATTCTTGCAAATTTCCTATATTTGAATATGTCTAAAATAATTAACACAAAAATGAGAAAATTTTATTTAATCCTGCTCGTTTTATCTTGCAGTCTGGCCTTTGGGCAGTCACGGATGGTAGCAAAGAAAATTGAGAGCATGAACGCAAAAAGTCAACCTTTTGTTGGGTATGATCTTTTTACAAAAAACAATGACACCAGCAAGATGTCGAAATACCTCACATCTGCGTCTGACGTTACGGTGCTGAACATCAATCAACAGCAATTAAGCAGAGTTATGAATGACTCTCCTGAATTTATTTCTATTGAAGTGCCTTACCAAAATGAACTAATTGAGGTTCAGATGTACAAGCAGACATTTTGACGGATGAGTTCAAAGTGAAAGATGAAAGCGGAAACTTTCATGATTATACACCGGGTCAATACTATCGTGGTATTGTAACCGGAGATTATTCTTCTTTGGTAGCTATCAGCTTTTTTGAGGACAATGTGATGGGGGTAATTTCTACCAATGCTTTAGGGAATGTTGTACTCGGTAAATCCGTTGATTTGGTGGACTACGTTTCTTATTCAGATCGTAACCTTTTGGGTCAAAATCCTTATGAATGTGGGGTAGATGATCTAGAATACAACAGACAAATGCAAGAGCAAATTTCATTTGATCCGGAAATGATGACTTCACCTAATTCTACAAATTGTGTGAGAGTTTATTATGAAGTAGCTTATCAGCCTTATTTTTATAATGGTTCAAGTGTTGCTAATACTGTAAACTGGTTAACCGGAGTCCATAACAACATTGCTACACTTTACAGCAATGACGATATAGATATTGCGTTAAACATGATTAAAGTATGGACTTATGATGATCCTTTTAACGGAACTTATGGACAAAACCTAGAGCTTTTTGCGAATACTGTTACTGATTTTGAGGGAGATATTGCACATTTAATCAATACGCCATCTACAACTAGTGTTGCTTACTTAAATTCTTTGTGTACAAATTATAATTATGCTTACTCCGGGATTAGCCTTGTTTATTCAGAAGTTCCTACCTATTCATGGACCATTATGGCTATGACACACGAGATGGGGCATTCATTTGGTTCACCTCACACACATGCTTGTGCGTGGAATGGCAATAACACAGCTATAGACGGTTGTGGTCCTGCCTGGGGGAATAATGAAGGTTGTAATGGCCCGATTCCGCCGGAAGGAGGTACTATCATGAGCTATTGTCATGGTGTTTCAGTGGGAATCAATTTCAATCTCGGATTTGGCCCGCAGCCAGCTGCTTTGATTAGAAATACCATTGATTCAAAAGCATGCTTAGGAACCAGCTGTATAGATACAGGAGATGATTGTAATATTTCGATTGAAGAACTTACAATTGTTCCCAATACCAACGGGACTTTCCAAGTTAATTTCGTAGACGGAACTTCAGAAGAATGGAAATACCGTGTATATCCATTTGGAACTACTCCAAATGAAAACTGGACAACAATTACTTCAAATTCATTTACTATAGATGGTTTTTCAGAGAATCAATACTATGAAGTAGAATTAATTAATGTTTGTGAAAATGGCGTAGTAGGGCGTGGAAGAACCGGCGTACTGTTGGGAGGCGACTTCTGTAACGGTGCTTTATTTACAGATACAGGAGGAACAGGTGGTTCCTATTCTTCAAATGAAAACCTTGTAAAGACTTTCTATCCATCTTCTCCAGACGAGAAAGTAAAATTAACTTTCCAAAGAATTGGTTTACAAACAAATGCTGACTTCATGTACGTTTACAATGGAGATAGCACTGAAGCTAGTTTGTTTGAAGGAGGAACAATTACAGGAAACAATAATCCCGGACCATCATTTACGTCCACACATCCTTCCGGCGCAATTACAATTAATTTTGTTTCAAATGCTACGATTAATAATTACGGATGGGAAGCAATTGTCGATTGCTCAGCTCTTGGAATCGAAGAAATGAGTGATTCATTTGGTGTTTTAGTCTATCCAAACCCAACTTCAGATGTGCTGAACATCAATTCACAAAAATCCAAAATTGAATCAGTATCAGTTACAGATGCTTCCGGTAAAACTGTTATGACAAATAAAATTTCAAACAACAGTGGTACCATCAAAATTGGACATTTACCAAAAGGCGTTTATATCTTAACGCTTAAATTGGATGGACAAACCGTTACAAAGAAAATAATCAAGAAATAAATTATAATTTCAATTGAAAAATGCCGCAACAATTGCGGCATTTTTTTTTATCTATTCATTTCCAATAAAGGATCTAAAAACTCTCTGGAATTGGCCAATCGGGGCACTTTGTTTTGTCCGCCCAGCTTACCGCGGGATTTCATCCATTCAAAGAATAAATTTTCACGTGCCACATTTAGTTTTAATTGATTGAGCGTGATGTTTTTATAGCGTTTTGCTTCATAATCCGAATTTAATTCCTGCAGAGAATTATCCAATAATTCGGTGAATTTTTCAATGTCTTCCGGCATTTTTTCGAATTCAATCAACCATTCGTGCGCACCCTTTTCATTTCCTTCCATATAAATCGGTGCAGCCGTAAACTCCTTTACAATGGCTTCTGTCGCCTGACAAGCACGTTTCAGTCCTTCTTCTGCATTTTCAATGATGAGTTCCTCCCCAAACGCATTGATGAAATGTTTGGTTCTTCCCGAAACCAGAATCCGGAACGGATCTTTGGAAGTAAATTTAACTGTATCACCGATGATATACCGCCACAAACCGCCGTTTGTGGTAATCACAATCGCATAATTTTTCCCGATTTCCACATCCTGTAACTGAACGATTTTTGGGTTGTCAGATTCGAATTCTTCCATCGGAATGAATTCGTAGAAAATTCCATTGTCTAACAATAGCAATAAATCTTTGGAATCGCTTTGGTCCTGGATCCCGAAAAACCCTTCCGAAGCATTGTAAATTTCGTAGAAATTCAATTTTTTATGCGTGAGATTCCGGTAGTTTTCTTCATAAGGTTTAAAGCTGATTCCGCCGTGGAAAAAGACTTCGAGCATTGGCCAGACTTCATCCAGTTTCGCTTTTCCGGTTTCCTGCAAGATATTGTTCAGCAAAACAAGCATCCAGGACGGAACGCCCGTGAGACAACCAATATCTTCCTGAATTACCGCTTGGGATATCGCTTTCATTTTGGTTTCCCATTCAGTCATAAGCGAAATCTGTTTGTTGGGCGTATTGCGCAATTCGGCATAAAAAGGAAGGTTATCAATCAAAATCGCGGACAAATCCCCGAAAAGGGTGTCGTATTTCTGATACATCTCGCTGCTGCCACCCAATCGCAGGTTTTTGTTTTTGAAAATTTCGGTATCGGGATGGTTGTGCAGATAAATGGCAAACATCATTTTGCCGGCGGCATAATGACAGTCGTCCAAAGATTCTTCACTAATGGGAATGAATTTACTTTTGGCATTTGTGGTGCCAGAAGATTTAGCAAACCACTTGATTTTTCCTTTCCAAGAAACATCGGGAACGCCTTTCCGCGCCTTTTCGATAAAAGGTTCGAAATCTTCATATTTGACAAGCGGAACTCTTGATTGAAACTCATTTGTCGAGTCAATTTCATTGAAACCGTAAAGCTTGCCGTATTCGGTATTTCGGGCGATGGAAAGATTGTTGAATAAAATATTTTCTTGGGTTTCAATCGGATTTTTAATAAAATTCTCAATCTGACGCATCCTTTTACTCATCAGAAGTTCCATTACTTTATTGACCAATCCCTGTGCCGGCATATTTTCTTACTTTTATAGCAAATTTAAAAGAAAACAATGACTTTTGAAGGGCAGATTCGCAAGATGATTACCGAAAACGGAAATCCGATTCGTTATTATTTAAATCTGAAAGATGATTTTCTGGATGTAAACCAGCAATTGGGCAAAAAAATCAAAATTACTCACGTACATAATCAATGTCTTAATTGCGGACTTGATTATCAGATTTACCGTATAGGTTATTGCAAAAATTGTTTTTTTTCGGTTCCCGAAGCCAATGATAACATCTTGCGCCCCGAACTTTCCACCGCTCATTTAGGCATTGCCAAACGGGATTTGGAATGGGAAAAGAAATTTGAATTGCAGCCGCACATCGTTTATCTGGCGGTTGCGTCCGAAATGAAAGTCGGCGTGACGCGGGCAACCCAAATCCCTACGAGATGGATTGACCAGGGCGCTTCTTATGCCACAATCCTCGCCAAAACCGACAACCGATACGAAGCCGGTGTGATTGAAGTTGCCTTGAAAAATCAGGTTGCTGACAAGATTAATTATTTACGAATGCTCAGAAATGAAGTAGTGGAAGTAGATTTGATTCAGCAAAAAGATTTGTTCAAAATTTATATTCCAGAAGCAGAATCACGGTTTTATTTGGCCGATAATTCGATTTATACATTTGAATATCCGGTTTTGAGTTATCCCGAAAAAATCAAAACGCTCAACCTTTTGAAGCAACGGGAATTTGAAGGAATATTGGTCGGAATTAAAGGTCAATATTGGATTTTTGAAGATGGCACTGCCTGGAATGTCCGTGGTCACGAAGGTTTTTATGTTCAAATCGAAATATAAAAAGGCCCGGACATTACATCCGAGCCATCCCTAACCACCTATCTTATCAAAAATGATAAGTTTATTTTTTAATGAATTTGAAACTTTTGGATTTTTTCGAATTCATTAATTTAATTTGAATAAAATAATTTCCTTTTGGCAAAGCCGAAATATCAATTGATGCATTCGTATCAGACATGATTTTTTGTCCCGTAACCGAATAAATATCCACCGACTGAATCTCCTCCAAGGATTTGATATGAATAAAATTCTCCGCCGGATTCGGATAAATTACTGCCGAAATGAACGTGTTTTCTTCTGAAATCCCTAGATTATTATCCGTAAAAATAAAAGCCGAACCGGCATCCATCATATCGTTTTCGCCATTTTCATCAAAATGATCGCGCGGTGCGCCAATGATAATTTCTTCAGCGTTCAACACAACACTCCACCCAAAGAAATCTTCGATGATATCTTCTTCCGGAACAATCATCTGAACTTCTTCCCAGGTTCCGTCATTTGATTTTTCGTAAATGAAAACCTTTCCGGTTTCAAGTCCGTAAACATGCGGAGCGGTAATCGCCATACGGTTTTCATTCATCTCCACCATCCATGCAAAATAAGTATCTTCATTTGCATCCGGACCGGAA
>JAEWHB010000048.1 GCA_023388015.1 Bacteroidota bacterium | reverse complement strand
GGGTGAGAAAAATTTATCAACCAAATCCAAAGTATGTTGATAACGTTTTTTGGGAACAACTTTGTACATAAGCGCAAAATTACGATTTTTACCAAAGATGATTAACCAAAATAATAAATACCGCTTACGGCTCAACAAACGGATTATCGGTTATGCCGAAGAAACCGCTGACGGACTTTTGTTCAAAGGCCGTGAACCGCTCTGGTGGATGCGTGGTAAACCGAATTACAATCAGATTGACAAATTTGTAGGAATTCAGGATAAATTCCATCGGGATATTTATGAAAATGATTTGGTGAATTATCGCTTAAATGCCGAAGCACAGATGCGAAAAGGCGTTATTTTGAAAAATGAAGCCACAGAAAGTTTTGGGATTCTGGATTTGGATTCCAAGCATTTCACAAGGTTGTTTTTGGAAGAAATTTGTTTGTTTAAATCCGAAAAAATGGAGATTTACTCGCATTTGTTCAATCATCCGGAGTTGGAGGAATTATTAAATTGATAAAGTTTAGTGAAAACTTACTTCGGACAAATCTTTGGCAAGTTTATGAATTCCTTTTTCGATTTCTGACATACGCTGATCCGAAACCGAAACGATACCCTTAGTATATTGTCTGAAAAGGCTTGGATTAATGCCTATATATTTAGCAAATTCAGATTTATTTATCATCGAAAAATACTCAAAAAACTGTTCAAAATCTACTGCATATTCGATTTGTGCATTATTAAGTTTTTCAGCATCATCAGACTTTCCAATCTCTTCCAAGTATTCAATTTGATATTGAATTACTTCATTGAGATTTTCTTTCAATTCCTGAAAGTCAACTCCAACAGTGGCAATCCCAGGATAGTCTCTTGCATAGCCACTTAATCCGGTTCCAGTTTTTTCGATAGTTATTTTTATAGTTTCCATTTGTGCATTTGATTTATTTTAATCCTGCTGCTTTTAAAATGCTTTCTTCCGTTCCTTTTGCCAATTCTCTGGCTCCATGTCGGGGTATGGTAATTTGACCATCTTTCATAGGATGTCTATAGAGGTCATGATTTGCTCCATTTCGATGTAAATACCAGCCATCTTTTTTGATCAATTTGACTAATTCACTGACTTTCATTCTGGATTAAAATGCTTAGGTTTTATAAAAGTATAACAAATTTGTTATATAACAAAAATGTTACTAGCATTTTCCTTCCCAACTTCCAACAAAATTCTTTACTTTTGGAATTGATTTAAAATTTAAGAATATGTCATACGGATTATTAAAAGGAAAGAAAGGAATTATTTTTGGTGCGCTTGATGCCAATTCGATTGCCTGGAAAGCGGCTGAAAGATGCCACGAAGAAGGAGCAGAATTTATTTTGACCAACGCGCCGGTTGCTCTGAGAATGGGGGAATTGAACGGATTGGCAGAAAAAACCGGTTCGGAAGTAATCGGAGCTGATGCTACTTCTATGGAAGATCTTTCCAATTTGTTTGACAAAGCGATTGAGAAATTCGGGAAACTGGATTTTGTTTTGCATTCCATCGGCATGAGTGTCAACGTGCGGAAAGGAAAACACTATACCGATATGGATTATAATTTCCTGACCAAAGGTTGGGATATTTCGGCGGTTTCTTTCCATAAAGTGATGAAAACAGCCTGGGACAAAGATGCGATGAACGAGTGGGGGAGTATCCTGGCTCTGACATACATTGCGGCGCAGCGAGTTTATCCGGATTATAACGATATGGCCGACAACAAAGCGTATTTGGAGTCGATTACGAGAAGTTTTGGATATTATTGGGGAACCGAGAAAAATGTGCGTGTCAATACAATTTCTCAGTCTCCGACACCTACTACAGCCGGACAAGGCGTGAAAGGTTTTGGTGGATTTATGAAGTTTGCCGATGAAATGTCGCCGCTTGGAAATGCAACGGCCGATGATTGTGCGAACTACATCGTGACGATGTTTTCCGATCTGACCAAAAAAGTGACCATGCAAAATCTTTACAATGACGGCGGATATTCTACAACAGGCGTATCGCAGCAAGTTGCCGACCGGTTTTTATAAAAATAAATAAGCATAAAATAGAAACCTCAGAAATGATTTTCTGAGGTTTTATGTTTAATAAAAATAATGTTTTTTCGAGGCGTTTTTCCAACCGGCATCACTTTTCCAATCCGTAAAAAACACGATTACATCGGCTTCCGATTTCCATTCGGTGAAATAAATTTTCTTTTTGGCCTCTGATTTCCACTCGGTAAAAAACCAGATCCCATCGTTTTGTCCGGCTTCAGATTTCCAGTCTGTTTTGTACACAATCAGGTCTGCATCACTTTTCCATTCGGTTACAAAGACTTTTACATCTGCTTCAGATTTCCAGTCAGATGAGAAGATGATTTGTCCAAATCCGTAAATAGAACTAAAGACTAGAAAAGAAAGGGCGGTAAAGATTGTTTTCATTTTAAAAATTTAATTCGAATTAAAGTTAGAAATTAAAGTTAAGAATCAGATAATTTCATCCGATAAGTTAATTTTTATATCTTGGGAATTTAACCAAAATTATTAAACATGTTTGAAATGTATCAGGACAAAGCCGGTGAATATCGGTTTCGGCTGAAAGCCAAAAATGGACAGAACATTCTGGCCAGTCAAGGGTATGCCCAAAAATCAGGTTGTCAAAATGGAATTGAATCTGTAAAGAAAAATTCTCAGGACGCATCCATGTTCGAATTGAAACAAAGCGGAAGCGACAAATGGATGTTTAATTTAAAAGCATCCAACGGACAAGTTATTGGGACCAGCCAAATGTATGAAAGCGAATCAGGCGCCAAAAACGGCGTCCAATCTGTGATGACGAACGCACCCGAGGCTTCTGTGGAAGAAGTTGAGAGCTGAAAATTTTTTTCAAACCTGAAATTCCGGCTTTTTTCCAAAGGCCGGAATTTTTATACCTTCAATATTCCTCGGAATCCTCGCGCTGCATAATAGGAATCTGCACCGTTGTGATACGTGAAAATTTTTCCATAACGACGGTCGCAAAAGAGTGCACCACCTTTGGACCGCACATCATCTGGCGTTAAAATCCAACTTGAAGTTTTCAAATCAAATTCGCCGGTTTCTTGCAATTCCCGATATTGATCTTCGTTTAGAATTTCAATTCCTATTTCGTTTGCAAAATCCATAGCACTGTTGGCCGGTTTGTGTTGCTTACGGGCGTCCAGCGCTTTTCGGTCATAGCAAAGACTTCTGCGTCCTTTCGGACTTTCGGGTGCGCAATCCATGAAAATATATACCTTTTCTTTCGGATCAAATTTCACTAAATCAGGCTCTCCTTCGGTTTTTTCCATTTGAATTAATGACCAAATTTTGTCGGGATTTTCCCCGAGTTTTTCTTCGATTAAATCCCATTCTAAACCTTTGTGACGTTGTTTGTTTTTCTCAAAACGAGATTTAAGAATGATTAAAATTTCTTCTTTTTCTCCAGCAGAAACTGTTTGGGATGATTTTGCCATAAAATAATAATTCTAGTTTTTTAGAAGAAATAAATTTATTGATTTGAAAACATTCTTCAAAGAATTAAAGTCTATTATTAATTTAGAATTTTAATAAATTAGATATAAAGGCTTGAATATGTGTGTTTTAATCGTTTGGTGTTGGCTCAATTGTTTTCATCATTCCTAAAGACTCACGCAATCATTTGTAAATCACCACAAAAAGGATAGTTTTGCAACTTTATTTAAACAAAATTTAATTAATTATCATGAAAAAATTAACATTTATTTTATTGGCCGTTGCAGGATCTCTTGCTTTCGTTAACTGTTCAAGTGATGACGATAAAGGAGGCGGAAGAGACTGTTTTGAGTGTAATCTTATTTTGACAATGGAATATTGCTACGAAGAAGGTAACGATTATTATACAGTTAATGCAATGGGACAGAATGAAAATGTTCCTTTAGACGGAGAGTCTTGGGCAGATATTAAAGCCGGTTTACAAGAAGCATGTAATATGGGATTATAATAAAATTATAGAAAAACCAAAAAGCCGGACTTTCCGGCTTTTTTTATTTAACCAAAAAACATGAAAATTTCTCTATTTCTCCTAGCCGTATTATTTGGATCGATGGCATGGTCACAACTAATTGAAGTGGATACTTTCCCGGTTTATCATGGCTGCCATCGCAAGGATTCCAATGAAAAGCTGAAGTCTTGTTTCCGCGATAAACTCATTTATGAATTACGGGATTTATATTCTTTAAACAGAGACGAGTTTCAAAAAGAAATTAAAAAGAATCACAAAGTTATAATTTACTTTACAGTCAGCCGGGAGGGAACAGTAAAGGATTTTAGCTATACAGAAGACAGTAATCCTTTCATTGCTGTTAAAGTTTTAAAAAGATTAAATGAGGTGTTTAAACAACAAAATAATAAAGGAAAGTATATAAAACCTGCCACTTATAAAGGGATGTCGGTCAATTTTAAAGTTAAAATGGATTTATCCCAAAATAAATAAAAGCCGGATTCCCTCGTTTTTTTTTTTTTACCCAATTTTTCTAACTTCTTTATTGGAGCCCAAATATCTGCATGGGATGTAACTCAATTCCGGTATTTTTAAATTATCATTAAGTTAAAATTGGATATTTAAAATTAATCATAATTCTTTCAAAGTGCTGAAAACTATGATTTTATAAAAATGAATCCAGTTTGTATGCTCAAAGCCTACTTGTGCATTGAGTAGAAAGCACTAATTTCGTGCTTCATAAAATATTAATTCACATGAAGAAGATTGTAATTATTTTACTACTAACCTCTTCCTTTTTTAACGTGAATTGCTCAAATGATGATGACAGTGGCAACTGTTTTGATTGCCGAAACGGAGATGCGCTCATCCAGTTTTGTCGAGATGGTGACAATTATAGGGTCACCAATATTGGCACAGGTATTACGCAGGAATATCCGCTCGGTGATCAAACTTGGGAGGACCTGAGAGCTGAAATTGAGGCAACATGTGAATAACCTAAATTAAAGAAAGCCGGAGAAATCCGGCTTTTTTGTGTCTGAATTCTTTCAATTATTTAATCTGAACACGAATTCCTTCCGAATGTGCGCTCAACTCCGGCGCATACATATTCTGAAGCGAAGTAATTCCGTTCGAGAAATTCCCGGCGTTGTTAGCTCTTACATCATATTCAAAAACATAAGTTCCTTTCGGCATACGGTCGATGAAGAAATTCGTAGCCGCATCGCGCGTGCTTTCGTAATAACCCATTCCTTGCTGCCATTTGTAGGTCGATAAAACATTGGTCGGTTCAAATCCGCTGGCTCGCATGTCTTTGATATGTACGAATTCCATTTCTCTGTCGGTTTGAATTTCCAATCTTACCGTTACCAAATCTCCGATTTGTATCGGTGTGTTTTCGGTAATTTTTGTCAAAACCGGTCCGTTTTCTGAATTCTTTTTCAGGATCAATTCTTTACGGAATTTTACGCCTGTTTCAGCCGAGGTTATTTTATCCAAATCTTCAAAATACTGCCAATACATCGCACCCCAAGCTACGCCCGGAGAGGCTTTATGAACATTTACAGTTGCCATTTCCGGTTGGATTTCTGCTTTGTTCCAAGAAGTTTTCACATAACCGCTTCCGCTTTGCGGTGCTTTTTCTAAAGATTTCAAATCCAATGGTTCATTTCCGATTTTCACTGAAATTCCTTCTTCGGCATTCGTCCAGTCCTTTCCGGTACTCATCAATGCATAAACCGCTTCGGTAGTGGATTTGGTAGAACTCCATTGATTGGTCTGACGGTTTTTGAGCAACCAGACTTTCATGCTTTCTACGCTTTCCACATCGTTCAAAACTTCGTCAAATGCTTCAATCAACATCGCTTGTGTTTCAATCGGTGCCTGGTACCAGAACCATCCGGCTACATTGGATTTCCAATACATTCCCATTTCGTCGCTTTCCACCGAATTGTCTTTGATCGAATTCAAAATTTTAACGGCCAAATCTTTTTTCCCGAAACGATTGAAAATCATCGCCAGCATCGCTTGGGTTTGCAGGTTTTGGTCAAATTTTCCTTTGTCCAATTCCTTCAGGAAATAATCTTTTGCCTGATTGGCTTTTTTGCTCATCGGATATTTCTCCAAGAAATAACTTCTTGCATACAAATATTGAATTCCACTATAAACAGATGGTGCCAATTCATTGTTTTTCAAATATTTATCGAATTCTTTTTCCATTTCATTGTCGATGAACTGAATGGCTTTTTCCAACATTTTTTCGGAATTGATATCGAAATTGGATTCGTAATCAATTCCCATTTCTTTCAAATGTCCAAAACCGGAAACGATGTGCGTGGTGATGTATCGATTATCATCGCCGCCTTCAAACCAAGGAAATCCGCCCGAACCGCTTTGTTTGGCTGCTAATTTTTGATACGCAGATTGAAGTTCGTTTCGCATTTTATTCAAATCAAACAAAACCGCAATTCTTTTCATTTGTTCTTCTTCGCTTTGTGCATCGCGCACCCAAGGCGTTTCTTCCAAAAGAAGGGATTTCAGCTCCTGATTTTGTTCGAGTTTTGAAACCAATTCGCCTTTGGCATTCCAATCATCAAAA
>JAEWHB010000213.1 GCA_023388015.1 Bacteroidota bacterium | reverse complement strand
TTTACCAGGAAATCATTCAGAATATGGACATTTCGCAGTATGAAGGAAAGAAAATTATCGTGAAAGGTTGTAGTAGAAAACCTGTTCCGGATGCAGCTTACATTCAATTAATCGAAAAAATCCAACCACATATTCAATCGTTGATGTACGGTGAAGCTTGTAGCACAGTTCCGTTGTTGAAGAAGAAATAAGCCCCACCCTGACCCTCCCCAAAGGAGAGGGAAATCAGTTGGATATATTTTAGTTGGCCTGCCTTAGCAAAACGGTATAAACCGGGAAGTGGTCTGAGTAACCTTTTGCTCGGAAGGTGTCGCCTGAGAACATTCTGTAAGGATAACCTTTGTATTGTCCGTCGGGTTGAACCAAGCGTGCCGGCGAATAAATTTCTGTTTTGTACACTTTATAGGATTCAAATTTCTTTTGGGATTCAATCATAGTTCCGGTGACCAGAATCTGGTCAAAAAGATTCCAGGAATCACGGTAAGCAAGCGTTCCCATTCCGTTTTTGAACATATTGTACATAAGGTTTACGATATCGCCATCTTTAATTTTTCCTTTGTTGGGAACGGCTTTCATCACTTTGTCCAGACTCGGGCTTACGGGGTCATCGTTAAAATCTCCTAATGCCATGATTTTGGCATTTGGATTTTCTGCACGGATTTCCTCATAAATACCTTTCATCACTTCGGCTGCTTTTTGTCTTCTCGGACGGCTGGCCTGTTCGCCACCACTTCTGGAAGGCCAATGGTTTACCAAGAATGTTATTTCCTCACCGTCCAATAAGCCGGTTACACGAAGGATGTCCCGTGTATAAGCACGTGAGCCATCTGTATCAAAAATTTCCACGACATAAGGTTTTGTTTTGGTTACCTGGAAACGATCTTTTTGATAAATAAGGGCTACATCTACACCACGTGCATCAAAGGAATTGAAATGAGCGATTCCATAGTTGAATCTTTTCAACGCAGGCTGATTGATGAGATCTTCCACATTTTTTTTGTTTTCGATTTCGCATAGTCCGACGATTACCGGCGCATTTTGTGTTTCAGCTTTGCCTAATTCAGCTATAACTTCCGCCAGATTTTTTAGTTTTTGGTTGTATTTATCTTCTGTCCAAACTTTTTTTCCGGCAGGAGAAAACTCTTCTTTTTGTAAAATCAACGGACGGATTACTTTTTTTCCGCTCAGGTTTTCATAGGTATAATCACCTTGAAACGGTTCTGATTCATAATTTGAAATTTGGTCTGCCGATATGGAAATATGGTACATAGGATCTTCCGGACTGCGCGTCCCATCGATGTATCCGACAGAAATTTCGGTATCAAAAAGGTTTTCAACATTGTAAAATGCTACGGTTGCAGCTTTAAAATTTTGTTGGCCCAAAGCCAGTGTTGAAAAGCAAACTGCAATTAAACTGAAAATAGTTAAAGATTTATTAATTTTGAACATAATATATTTTATTACTTTTGTGCCCTCAAATTCTGAGGAATGATAAATTTCAGAGCGCTAAATTAAAGATAAAAATTCTTTGAATGAATAAATTATTATTAAGTATGCTTTTCGGTGTGATTTTCGGAGTCGCACTAATGGGCCAAACTAGGATTTCGGGAATCGTTAAAGATTCTTCAACTGACAAGGAAATTTACAATTTATCTGTTTCGATTGCTGAAACCGGTGAGGAAGTAAAAACAGACCGAATAGGTTATTTCCAGTTTGTAGATGTTCCAACCGGAACTTATACAATACGGGTTTCCGGCGTAGGGTATCAGACCCTTGAAAGAGAGGTGGTTGTAACCAACGAACCTCGAATAGAATTAAACGACTTAAAAGTAGTATTTAACCCTAGAAATGAAGAAATCGGGATCATTACCCTAACGGTAGATGAATTATCTGCCGATGAGTCTTCATCACAATCAGCTGCAGGTTTGTTACAATCATCACAAGATGTTTTTGCAAGTACTGCTTCTTATGAATTGGGTGCTTACTGGTTCAAAGTTCGTGGATATGACAACAAGTACAACGATGTGTTTTTCAACGGAGTACGCATGAATAAAATCAACAATGACCGTGTAAACTTCGGAAACTGGGGTGGACTAAATGACGTAACACGAAGACCTGCGGAACAGACCATCGGGGTAGAACCATCTGATTATGTTTTTGGAGACGTTGGAGGTGTTACTTATTATGATACACGTCCTTCAACACTTCGCAAGGGAACCAGCTTGGCTTATTCATTCACAAACCGTTCGTACAACCAACGAGTTTTGGCTACTTACAACACCGGTTTGATGGACAATGGATGGGCATTTATGGGTTCTGCAGCCAGAAGATGGGCAGAAGAAGGAACCATTGAAGGAACTTTCTATGATTCTTGGGCGTACTTTTTGGCAGCCGAGAAAAAAATTAACGAAAAACACAGTATTGTTTTAAGCGGATTTGGTGCGCCAACAAGACGTTCAACCAATAGTCCAAATACTCAGGAAGTTTATGACTTGATGGGTAAAGATTACAATGCTTATTGGGGATGGCAAGACGGAGAAAAGAGAAGCGAACGCATCAGAAACTTCCACGAACCATTGATTACTTTGACTCACCATTGGAATATCTCTCAAAATTCGAAGTTGATTTCAACAGTAGGTTATCAATTTGGGAAAGACAGCAGAAGCCGTTTGGATTGGTTTAAAGCCAATAACCCATCACCTACTTATTACAGAAATCTTCCCAGCTTTTATGCATCTCAAGATGGAGTAACACAAGGAGAAATAGATGAGAGAATCTGGGAATGGCAAAATGACCAAACTGTTTCACAACTTGATTGGTCCAATATCTACAATCAGAATTACAGAAGAGGTGCGGGTGGAGCAGCTTATGTTTTGGCGGCCGATGTAAATGAAGATCAGATCATGACTTTCTCAACTCGTTTGCAATCTCAGGTATTGAGTAATTTTAAAGTAACAACCGGATTCAATTATCAAAATACAAGATCTCAACTTTATAGAGAAGTTCTTGATTTGTTGGGCGGAAATTATTTTTCGAATTACAATGCTTTCCAAAAAAGTTCTTACAACGTAGATGAAGATGAAAACAGAAGAATTTACGAAGGAGATAGATACCAGTACGATTATGAAATCAACCACCAACGCGGAGAACTATTTGTTCAAGGGGAATTGGCTTTGAATAAATTTGACATCACATTGGGCATGAAAGCAGCTTATACTTCTGTTTTCAGAGATGGAAATTATCGTCATGAACAATATCTGGATAATTCAAAAGGAAAAAGTAAAACTTACGAATTCCTTGATTTCGGGACAAAAGCGCAAATTCTATATAAGTTAAACGGTAGAAATTTCATCCAGTTAAACGCTATGTATGCAACAAATGCTCCTACATCTGACGAAATCTTCCCAAATGCAAGATCCAATGATTATACTATTGATGAAAATAATTTTTTGCAAAACGGAAATAATTTGAAAAGTTCAAAAATACTTTCAACTGACTTAAGTTATATCCTGAGAGCCCCAAGAGTTAAAGGACGTATAACAGGTTATTACACTAAATTCTTTGATGAGTATGAAAAAAATTTCGGATACATAGATACGGGGTCTAGTGGTGGAAACTTATTTGGAGCTGAATTTATGTACAATGTTGATAAAGTATTTATAGGAGGAGAGCTAGCAGCAGAAGTTCAGCTTACCACAACTTTAACGCTTTCGGCAGTCGCTTCAATTGGTCAGTTCTCCTACGACAATAATCCGACCTATCAAAGATTTTCTGACAGTTATACAACCCAATTGGTGGATGGGAATGATGTCTTGTTTACAGTAGGGGCAGAGGCGCCTCAAACAACCTATCTTGAAAACTATAAAGTCGCGACAGGGCCACAACAAGGATATTCTTTAGGGCTTGAATACCGCGACCCGAAATATTGGTGGATTGGCGCAACCGGAAACTATTTAGCTAACAACTACTTAGATCCCGCTCCTTATCGCAGAACTTCAGGTGTTTGGGGTAGCCAACCTTGGAATTATTCCGATGAAATGGTGAGAGATTTTTTACAACAAGAAAGATTCTCAGACGAATTTATGCTAAACATTAATGCAGGAAAAACTTTCAGATTTGGTAAATACTATATGGGAATTAGTGCCAATGTGAATAATGTTCTTAACAACAGAGATTACGTAACCGGAGGATTTGAGCAAATAAGAATCGGGAATCTAGATGTATTAGCAAATAGACCTGGATATGACAAAATGTTTTCACCTAAATATTGGTATGACAGAGGAACTTCTTATTTCATAAACGTTTTCTTCAGATTTTAATTTAACAACGATATAATATTTATAAAATGAATACAATTAAGCAAATCAAATTTATAGTCCTTGCCATGATCGGTCTAATGACCCTTAATTCATGTGTGCAGGATGATGATTTCGGACTGCCGCCGGTAGTTTGTAACGAAACATGGACGGCCACCATGAGCATTACAGAATTGATGACCATGGCAGAGAATTCAGATGAAATTTTGTATTTTGATACTGACCAGATCATAGAAGGTTATGTAATTTCCAGCGATTCAACAGGAAACTTCTTTAAAACAATTTCTGTTCAAGATTCTCCTTCAAACCCAGGACGTGCTTTGCAAGTAGAAATGGACAGAACCAATTTGTTCAATTATTTCCCATTGGGTTCAAAAGTAAAAGTAAACCTAAATGGACTGCAAGTTGGATTTGACCGTGGTGCACTGAAAATCGGAGAAGTTTATCAGGATGCAAACGGAAATACACGTGTAGGAAGAATGTCAGATAACAAAGTTGACGGACATGTGGCTATTTCTTGTGATCCAATTTCTACTCTTCAGCCGGTAGTTTATAGTTCAATCTCAGATGCTATTGCTGCAGTAGGAGCTACAGATAGAATCAACACTTTGGTAACGATTCAGAATGTTCAGTTTGAAGAAACAGGTGTAACTTATGCAGATGCTGCCAACCAAACGACTGTGAACCTTTATTTGGAGGGAGCTACAGAAGCAACCAACAACCAACGTGTGGTATTGAGAAATAGTGGATTTGCAGATTTCGCAAGCGAAGTGGTTCCTTCTGGTAGCGGAAGCATCACTGCGGTATTGAGTGCTTATGACGCAAACAACAACGGTTCAATTACGGCAAGCGAATATCAATTATTCATCCGTGATACAAACGATGTTCAGTTTAACAATCCAAGATATGGAGAAAGCGGAGGTGGAGACCAGGGAGCATTTGCTTGTTTGAATGAAGATTTCTCAGCTTACAATATTGATGGTGAATCTTTCCCTAATTATGAGAATTTACCAATTCAAGGTACTCGTAAATGGAGAGTAAAAGAATTCAGCGCAAACAAATACATCGAAATCAGTGCTTACCAAGCGACAGGAGCAATTGTTTCTTATTTCGTAGTTCCGGTAAACTTTGACGAAGCAGATAAATTCTCTTTCAAATCAAAAGACGGACACAACAATGGGGATCCATTGAAAGTTTATTATTCTACAAACTATACCATCGGAGGAAATATTTCAAATGCAAATTTGGTGGACATTACTTCTTCTTTCACCATCGCAACAGGTACCACAGACGGATATGCTGCGAACTTTACTGAATCAGGAGAATATAACTTTGGTTCACTAAGCGGTGAAGGTGTTATTATATTTGCTTATGATGGAGGAAACGGAGTAACTACTACCATTCAGATCGACGACATCAAAATCGTAGACAATGAAGACCCAAACTGTTCTTCAACCGGCGGTGGTGGTGACGATCCAAACCCACCGGCAGGTGATGCCACGCCTTTGTTTGCAGGACATGACTTTGAAAACTGGGCAAACTTCACAGGAGGTTTAAATACTTTTGGACTTAAACCTTATGCTACCCAAAGTGCAGGTACTGGAATGAACGGAAGCAACTCTTTGAGCATCCAAACAACTCCTACCACTACAGACGGTAACGATTACGTATTTACGACTGTGGCCCAAGCAGGATTACCCACAACTTATAGCAGAATTACTTTCTATATGAAAGGTTCTTCAGACAAATCTGTTTCTTTGAATGTTTACAAAGGAAATGGAGAATACTATGTGTTTAACCTTGGAGATTTGACTTCAAGTTCAATCATCGAACCAGCCGGAAACAATCAATATGGTGGTGTGATCAACACAAGTGGTGAATGGGTATTGGTAGAACTTGATTTGAGTACTATTAATGATCTTAACACAGCTGCCGGCGCAAATACATTTGCATTGAAAATCGGTAAAAATGCAAACTACAACCTGCATTTTGACAATTTCACAATTGAATAATTTATTTAAATTTTACATAAAGAAACCTCGCTTTGAGCGGGGTTTTTTTATTAATTTTATTTCGGATTTCAATTACTTAATTAAGATCAAATCCTGGATTAGAATCAAATGAATTTAAACTACGAAAAAACGGTAGAATGGCTGTACACTAAGTTACCTATGTTCCAGCGAACCGGTGCTGCTGCCTATAAAAAAGATTTGGGCAATATATCAGCTTTGATGGAACATCTGGACAATCCGCATCATGATTATAAAACCATTCACATAGCCGGAACCAATGGAAAAGGTAGTAGTTCGCATATGTTGGCTTCAATTTTACAGGAGTCGGGATACAAAACCGGACTTACCACTTCTCCTCACCTGAAAGATTTCAGAGAACGGATTAGGGTAAATGAACAAATATGTTCGGAAGAATTTGTAATTGAATTTATCGATAAAAATGCAGCATTCATCGAAAACCTGAAAGCTTCCTTTTTTGAAGTATCCATTGCCATGGCTTTTACTTATTTTTCCAAACAAAAAGTAGACGTTGCGGTAATTGAAACCGGATTGGGCGGCAGATTGGATTCGACTAATATCATAAATCCAGACCTTTCAGTTATCACAAATATTGGTTTGGACCATACAGCAATATTGGGTGAAACGATAGAAGAAATCGCTGCGGAAAAAGCCGGTATTATCAAACCAAATGTACCCGTTATAATCGGTGAAGCAGAGAATAAATTAAGAGAAATTTTTATAAAAAAGGCTGCTGAAAATTCTTCCGAAATCTTATTTGTCCAAGACAAAGAACTACCAGATTATCCTTCGGACTTACAAGGCGTTTACCAGGAAAAAAATAAGCGAACTGTCTTTGTGGGCATTCAAGTTTTAAAGAACCTGGGCTATCATATTTCAGAAAATGCCATCAAAAACGGATTTTTGAAGACAGTCAAAAATACCGGGTTAAGAGGTCGTTGGGAAAAACTGCAGGAAAATCCACTTGTGATTGCAGACACCGCCCATAATCCACATGGACTTTCAGAAATTAGAAAACAATTATCTCAAACAACCTATAAAAAACTGCATTTGGTTTTAGGTTTCGTAAATGACAAAGATGTTCTATCTATTCTAGAATTTTTTCCTCAAAATGCCTATTATTATTTCTCCGAACCCGATGTGCCCCGAAAACTTTCGGTTGCCGAATTAAAAGAAATAATTCCAGCAGAACTGGAGGCTACTTATTATGAAAATATAAAAACTGCGCTTAATGAAGCCATACAAAAAGCTTCACCGGAAGATTTGGTATATATAGGCGGAAGCACCTTTGTGGTAGCTGAAATTTTAGATTAACTTGTCTATTCATATTCCATAAAACGAATAGTATAAATCTCCCAAAACTACTTTTTATTATATAGATTCGCGACTTTCAAAAACAAGTACGCACGCATGAGGAATGTCTACTCAACTTTGGCAATTAATTTCATTTTCAGCCAAATGATCCACCTATTTTTTATGGGATTTTCTGCCAATAAATTTGCCAGTCGGTTGGATACAGAAGGTTCCAAATGGCGTATAGGAATTGAATTAAAAA
Organism: Bacteroidota bacterium; assembly: GCA_023388015.1. GTDB lineage: Bacteria > Bacteroidota > Bacteroidia > Flavobacteriales > Weeksellaceae > Moheibacter. The sequence continues at coordinate 14,382 of JAEWHB010000213.1, read as the reverse complement.
ATCAAAAAATCACTATTTAAACTTTTACTATTCATGGCCTGTGCCATGAGGTAGTCCATAAATTTTATAAATAATTAAATTCTATTCTAACGAAATTATGAAGAACTCGCTACAAAATACCGCTAAACTGGTATTATTAACAGTTGCTTTGACCTTACAGGGAATGGCATTTGGCCAAAACCTGAAAGCTCAACAGCAGACTTCGGGAGACTTTGCGATCTCACAACCCAAATCTTTAGATGCAACTCATTCTGCTCAAACAAATTCAGAAATTAAAAATCAATCTCCTTTTGAAACAGTAAAAGGACTCAAAGAAGATTTAAGCAAACGCGATGCTTATTCCAAACATTACATAAATCAAGACGGAAGTTTTACCGCTATAATTGGCGCAGGTCCCATTCATTTTGAAAAAAACGGAGAATTTCTAGATATTGACAATAAAATTTCACCTATTGCCGATTTCAATTATCCGTATGCCAATACTACAAATTTATTTGAATCCTATTTTGGCGCAACTTCAGACAACGGTGTGAAAAACAAAACAATGGAAGGTGAAGTACGCGAATTCCTGAATACCAAAATGTATTGGGAAGTAAACGGACAAGCGGTAAACACCGTTAGCAGTTCAGATATTTCGGTTCGAATTGACGGAGATAAAGCTTATTATGACAACCTCTACGGAACTATTTCTGCAGAATTTATTTCGCTTAATTCAAAACGCAAACTGAACTATATTATTCCCAACAAACAAGCTTTGGGCAGTATTCCAACTGATGCTGATTATTTGGTTTTCACGGAAGATGTGGTTTTACCTTTTGGTTGGACAAGCACCGTTACAGAAGAAGGAGTTGTTATTAAAAATCAACTTGGAAAGGAAATTTATCTTTACGAAAATCCGATTTCCACAGATGCTTCAACCGAATTATCGGCTGAGGAAAACACCATTTTTGAAACCATTCAATTTGGAAATACGCTGACCATTCGCACCAAAGTAAAAACCGATTGGTTGTTGAACAATGACAGACAATTCCCCGTTTTGGTTGACCCAACCGTTACTGTAACGACCAATAATGCAAATTTTTGGACTGGAACTGTTTATACAGATGGAACCAAAAGCGGAAATTTCTTGAGATTCGGTAGATGGACTACAAGTCCGGCAGCAAATTTCGCAAGAGGTTGGGCAAAATTTAATATCAGTTCTGTTCCTGCCGATATTGCAGTAAACAGTATAAATGTTAATTTTTACATCGAAGACGGCGCTGCCTCATATAGTCCAGGAAACGGACATTCATTGTATTTATCACAATTGTTGGTGGACCCGGTAACGGCATCCGCATCTTCCTTGTACAATACGATTGGGGGTTTTGGCTATCAGCCTGCTTTAACGGCTCCTATTAATTCACTTGGATGGAAATCTCATACGCTTACGTCAGAAGCTTTGACAAATGATATGAACAATCAAAACGCACATGGTTGGTTTGCATTGGGGTTCATGGCAAATGGTTCTTTCTCGTCGGGCGTTTATTTGCAGGCATCAAATTATGCATCAGCCAACAGACCTTATTTAGTCATTAATTATGCATTTAAATTGACAGTAACAGAAGCCTACACGGATGCTTCTTATGAAAACGGAACGCACATTCCTCCTGCCGATGAAACGGTAATTTTAACGCCCGGAACCAGAGACGGATATGTTTGCATAGGATGGGACGGAGGAACAGGAGATGTTCCTGCAACCGGAACCGAACCTGCTCTTGAAATAACCGATGGACTTACACAAAGTTCTTCTATCAATTGGCTTTGGGAAGAAATTGAAGTACCGGGCGATATTGTATTTTACAATTATGGCAGCAGCTATCAGCTTACTTTTAACAACAGTCGAATCAATACCACATCTCCTGTTTTCAGATTGAGCCATGCAAGCTATGACGCCAATGCATATGAAATTGAAATCAATGACAAAGCTGATTTTACAGGAAATACATGGACAGCATCTTTTGAAGGAACTTATCCGGTAGATACCGAAACAGATTTTGAATTTATTGATGAAATAGCAGCAACAGATGGGACTACTTATTACGTGAGAGCCAGAGTCAAAGGAGATACAGAATATTGGAGCGATTGGACCAGCCAAACTTACAGTTTCACATATGATGCTGTGCAGGAAATTCCGTCTTGGTTCCAAACTACTCAGGCGCAATTAGCAGCCAATCAATTACAAAATGTAACTCCCACTGAGCATCATGAAGTTGTAGGAAATCCTGAAGGAAATGTCATTCAAAACGGAAATTTTGCAGATACTACTGGTTGGTCAACTTGGAAAACACCGGGAACAAATGCAACCATAAATGTTTCTAGCACAGATTGTTATGATTGCCCTTCTGGAACGACCAGAAACCTAAGATTCAATTTATGGACAGCGAGCGCGACATCTGGTCAGACGATGGTGGTTTCTCAAGAAGTGGATTTGACCAATGTGGATGAAATAACTTACAATGCGAACTCTTATTATGGACCCAATGGATCCAATCCGGGTGGTCCCATTTCAAATCTTCGTTTAATCATTGGCGGAACTGCAAATGATGATGAAGGAACGACTATGCATACTACCAATCAGGCTTATTGCCCTACTTATTGTAGTGCCAACGAAAGTGATCAAAATATTTCTGTAGATACTTCGGGCTTTACAGGAGTTCATACAGTAAAATTTGTGGTGAAATTCACCCAAACTCACACTACAAGTGGTACGCTTTCATTTTTTGTTAACAATGTAGTAGCTAATTCTTCTGCAAACGGAACCCTTACTTCAACCCCCATTCACTTTGCATCAGTTCAGGATGTGGATGGATTTGAAAGTTTAAAATGGAACCAAACACTCAATGGAGGAACGCTTACTTTGAAAGTTCAGGGATCGGAAGATGGAATTGACTTTACAGATATTGCCGGATATGATAATATTTCGGAGGCAGAAGATGGCGAGCATTCAGTTGACCTGACTGAATTGGAAACAATACCGGCTCATTTGCGTTTAGTAGGAGCATTTACTGGTGCAAACGTAACACTTCATGACTGGGAAGTTTTGTTCTACCAAGACGAATGTGAAAATTCAACAACTTGGGATGGACTTGCTTGGTCAAACGGAGTTCCTGCAAACGCTGACACCAAAATTATCTTTACAGGCGATTTTACATCAGACGAAACCAATACAGATGCAGGTATTCTGATTGGTTGTGCGGTTGAAGTTAAAAATGGTAGTTGGGTAACTATTTCTTCTGAACACAACGTAATCATCGACAATAGAATTGTCGTAGCAAATGGTAGCACATTTATACTGAAACATGATGCAAATTTGGTTCAGATTAATGAAGAAGAAGTTGTAAACACTGGAAATATCATCGTAGAGAAATCATTTGTTTTCTCAACAGCAAGAGATCAATTCAACTTTGTGAATTCTCCTGTAATCAATCAAAATATCAAAGGAATTTATGATGGTGATTCTGATGCCCAGCATTACGACGAAGCTTCCAATTTGTTTGTTGCATTTGATGGAGAATATATTGCAGGTAGAGGTCAGGCATTGAATGAAGCCGCAGAAGGAGAAGCTGAAACCACGGCTGTTTTTGAAGGGGTTCCTTTCAATGGAAGTTTGTCTTTGGAAAACCTTTCAAATGAAAACACAGGATTCCACTTAATCGGAAATCCATATCCGTCTCAATTGGATTTGAATACTTTCTATAATGACAATACTGATTTGGAACCGACTTTCTTGTTTTGGGACAACCGCGGAAACGCTTTGATTGCTGCACATGGTGAAGATTATGAAACCAATAATTATGCGCAATACAACCTTCAGGCGGGTGGTGGAACTGGAGTTTCTGCACCAGCTCCAATCACTGAAACCCGTATTCCATATAGTATTGCAACTGTTGGGTCGTCTTTCATGGTCAGACTTAATTCCGAAATCACAAATGGTAAAGTCGAATTTAACAATGCGCAAAGAAGTATTGAGAAAGGTGTTAATTTCTTCGGAAGAGGAAATATGAATACAGAAGCTGACCGCTATTGGTTAACAATGGAAACGCCTGAAGAAATGGCAGTTATGAATGCTGTTGTTTATTTCGAAGGAGGAAATAATGCCGTAGCATTAGACGATAGTAGAACTCCGGGCGGGTCTGACAATATCTATTCTCTGGTAGATGAAGCCAAGTTAGACATTCAAGGTAAAGCTTCATTTGTTGATTCTGATACTATCACATTGGGTTACAACGCTTATGCGAGAAGTACTTATAAAATCAGATTATTTGAAAAAGAGGGTGTTTTTGCAAATGGTCAAGATATTTACTTGATTGACCAACTGGCGGGTACGTATCAAAATCTCAATGACAACCCTGAGTACACCTTTACTACAGAAGCGGGAGAATTCAACGACAGATTTATTATCGTGTATGTAGAGCCTGAAACCCTGTCTTTTACTGACATTTCCAAAGGAAGTCTGATCGTTTATAAACACGGAAACCAAACGGTTATCTTATCTCAGGATAAGCCATTAACAGATTTGTTGATTTACAATATTCAAGGTCAGTTATTGGTTAACCCAAAAGACATCAACAATGTTTCATTTAGATTTGACAACAACAGATTTGGTAAACAACCCTTGTTGTTAAAAGTTAAAACTGCTGATGGAAAAGAACACAATTTAAAAGTGTTGATACATTAATAGAAAGATTAATTCAGCCGGGCATTTCGCCAGAAAAGCCCGGTATTTCATTAAATAAGATTTTTTTAGGGTCTTAGACCCAAGTTTTTAAAATGTAGTTAATTGAGGCCCAACTTGAAAAGGTTGGGTTTTTTATTCATGAACTCCATCAAATCATCCTTTATCACCTGCACATTTTGACCATTAAACGATTTCCACATGCTTTCAAAATACATTGGAAAGTAATCCCTTTCGAAGTCAATTTTATATTGAAATAATGCTTGAAATTTCTATTTCAATTGAATGAAATCAGTTGAAATTTTAAAGAGAATTTCTAAGTTTTTCTGGTGAATATTACTTTTTCAGAATGTTTTTTGGAAGAAATCTTTTCCAGCCTTTAGGATTTTTGGTGGCATACCCGCCGTAACCATAGCCATAACCATATCCGTAACCATAGCCATATCCGCCATTGGAACCAACATCATTCAGAACCAAGGTCATATTGGGCAGTCTTTTGTCACGATAGAGCTCGCGTGGCATTTCCAGCATACGCTTGTCGAGGTAATTTGCACGGATGATATAAAGGAAAAGGTCTGCATAGCCGGCAATTATTTGTGTGTCGGTAACCAAACTTGTCGGCGCTGTATCCACAATTATGTAGTCGTATTTGTCTTGGACGAAATCCATTAATTCTCCAAATCTTCCATTCATAAGTAATTCCGATGGATTGGGCGCTAGAGCGCCTGAATGGATTACATCAAAAGCCAATGAATTGTGCTGAATGAGAATATCTTCCACCGAAATATCAGAATCACTCAAAAATTGCGTAATGCCTTTATGTTTTGCGTATTCTGATAAATTTAAAGTTTCCAAAAGCATTGGATTTCGAATATCTGCGCCGATCAATAGTACTTTGAATTTCTTGGCGGCTGACATTATAACGGCAAGATTACTGGCAGTAAAAGTCTTTCCTTCTCCACTCACCGTTGAAGTAATAAATATATTCCGGGAACCCGATTTTTTATTGGAAAGATAAAATCCGATGTTGGTGCGCAACATTCGGAAGGATTCTGCCAAAACACTGCGGTCATTTACTGCAATTAATTCGTTGGATCCGGTAGCCGGAATATCGCCAATTACAGAAGCTCCCAAACCTTCAATATCTCTTCTGGTCTGCACCTTGTTATTTAGCAAAAACAATAAATAAAGTATTCCAAATGGTAAAATCAAGCCGGCTGCCGTTGCCATCAGATAAATGGATTGACGATTGGGAGAAATAGGCCCGTAATTGCTGTAAGCATAGTCTACTATTTTTACAGGCGAAGGTGTTGCCGAATTTGTGATTTCGTTTTCTTCCCTTTTCTGTAATAAAAACAAATAAAGAGCCTCTACAATTTGTTGCTGACGAAATATATCTTTGAATTCTTTTTCCTGAGTAGGGAATTTATGAATTTTTGAAGCGATTCTCCCTCCTTCTCCCTGCACTCTGTTGAGCGCAATTTGGGTGGTTTTTTTATAATTATTTAAGCTTTGCCCCAAGTTTGTACGCACCTCATCTATCTGATCATCAAGATTTTGTACAATCTGGCTGGATTCTGTGGAATGTTTCAGCATATCCATTCTTGCCAAAATCAATGTATTGTATTTGGAAGCATTAGCATTTACTGCTCCGTCTGAGAGCCCGATGTTTTCCGGAATCAAATCGTTTTGGTTGCTTCTCAAATAATCCTGCATGGAATTAACCAAACTTAATTGGGTAGAATGCGCCAAAACTTGCGAATGGTTATTGGAGGCTTCGCCTAAACTTATACTTCCCTCTGCTTCTAAATCAATCACTTGATTGTCTTTCTTGAACACCTCAACATCTTGGTCTTTGGCACGTAAATCATCAGAAACTTTTGACAATCGTTCTTCAATAAATTTCGTTGTTTTTTCTCCTATGATTCGTTTGTCGTTGATGGCATCTTCGGTGTATTGATTGATGAGTTCGTTTACAACAAATGCAGCTCTTTCCGGAATATTATCGACCATGGACACGCTTACTACAGAAGTACCATCTCCCAATGGGGAAACTTGTAATTTCCCTCTGTACATTCCTGTAGCAGATTGATTGGACATCACACTTACCTGCAATTGCCTGTCAAAAACGTTTTTGTTAACGCGTTTGGGTAATATTAAAAATTCTGTGTTCTGAAGCTTAATAGTTTTCCCAAATGAAGAAGATATAGTATTATCGTTATGTGTTATTTCGATTTCTGAATCAGATTTTATAGTAACCGTAAAGTTTATAAATCCCGGCTCCGGAGAAATAACTTTTACCTCAAAAGGCGAGTTTTCTGCCAATATTTCCTGGGTTTTTACTCGTCCTCCGGAAAAATAGCGAATGTTTAATTGTAAGTTGTCAACGACATTGCCGATGATTCTTTTCGATTTCATCACCTCGATCTGGTCTGCAATGTTGGGCGTAGCATCTCTTCCCAGTCCTTTTCCGGTCAGCACACTAAGCTCTGAACTTAATTTTGTAGCATCTTCTTTTATGAGGATTCTTGCCTCTGATCTATATAGATTTTGGGAATATCGGAGGTAGATATAAGCACCCGCCCAAGCAATTATCAATCCAAGGGCAAACCAATACCAATTTCTTTTGAATCTCTCCAACAATTCCAAAAGAGAAAAAGAATTTGTCTCTTCTTGTGTTTCTATGATGCTCTGCAACGCACCATCCGGATTATTCAATTCTCGGTATTGCATCTATCAACGGCTTATTAAAACAATTATGGTAAGTAAAAAACTAGCTACTGATATCACAAATGACACATTTCGCATAACATTGGTATCTCTGGCAGAATTTATTTTGTTCTTATTGGGTTCTACATATACCACATCATTTTGGGACAAATAATAAACCGGAGAGTTGAAAATTTCTTCCGTTGTCAAATTAACCCTATGAAAATTCCGCTGACCACCTTCTTCTCTGATTACCAATACGTTTTCTCTGACACCATTTATGGTTAAATCACCGGCCATACCCAAAGCTTCTAAAATTGTTACTTTTTCATTTTCCAAAGAAAAAGTTCCCGGGCTGCCTACCTCTCCCAAAACTGTAATTCTGTAGTTGGTAATCGTTATAGACACGCCTGGATCTATGATGTCTCGGCTGAGAAGTCCTTTCATGTATAGAATTGCTTCGCTCCTGGTAAGTCCTCCCAATTTTATTTTTCCCAAAACCGGAAACTCTATATTGCCTTCTTCATCTACCAAATAAGATTGCCTGCTTTCCCCAGAAGAGACACCGACGTTACTTTCCTGATTAAATATACGCGTAGCCTCCATATCCCGTCCAAAAACGGTAATCGAGAGTAAGTCATCTGGCTGGATTCTCGCAGCATACTCATCTGCTAATTTTTCCAAAGACTCAAGATCTCCCTGAAAGTAAACGATTCTTTCTCTCGGCACGCAAGAAGTAATAAAAAATGCGGCTAAAATTAAAATTATAAATCTGTAATATATAAATCGGAGGTTTATTCCCATTTTTCTGCCATTATCAAGATGCAAATATAAAACTATTCTAAAGCTGTTTAACAGAATCCGACATTAATCTAATTGGAAGCGATTTAGTTAGTTTAAGTTTACTGATTTATTTTGTATTAATATCTGTGTATATAGAATTGTTTGGTAGGTATTCCGGCACTAATTCTTTGATGAACGAAACCAAATAAAAATTTGTTTCGTAGGGATTATCTAACTCGGGGATAGATAGTAATTCCATGATTTTTTCTTGTAAATCTTCTTTTGAATTATTTACCTTGGCGATCATAATTTTGGGATGATGCGTCTTGATTGCTGTTTCATCATGGGTCAATAATTCTTCATAAATCTTTTCTCCAGGTCTTAGTCCGGTAATCTTGATGTCGATATCGTCCGGATATTTAAGCCCACTCAATTGAATAACTTTTTTGGCCAAATCAAAAATCCGGACCGACTCTCCCATATCAAACACAAAAACTTCGCCTCCGTTGCCCATTGCGCCGGCTTCCAAAACCAATTGACAAGCTTCGGGAATTGTCATAAAATACCTCGTGATATCTGGATGCGTCACCGTAAGTGGCCCGCCTTCTTCAATTTGTTTTTTAAAAGTCGGAATTACAGAACCATTGGATCCTAAAACATTTCCAAATCTGGTTACGATAAATTTGGTGTCAAATTTGCTATTGAGTTGTGTCACATATAATTCTGCCAATCTTTTGGTGGCTCCCATTACATTGGTTGGGTTAACCGCTTTGTCTGTTGAAACCATGACAAATTTTTCGACCTTGAATTTAACTGCCAAATCAGCTATGGTTTTGGTCCCTTTTACATTGGCCATTATAGCTTCGTAGGGATTGTCTTCCATAAGCGGTACGTGTTTGTAAGCTGCAGCATGAAAAATAATATCGGGTTGGTAATACCCAATCATCACCTCCATTCTTTCCTGATTCCTTACATCACCCATCACGAAATCACAGTTTTCTCGCTGAAGTTTTTTTGAAGATTGCTGAAGTTCAAACAAGGGTGATTCCGCTTGGTCAACCAATATGAGTTGCTTGTAAGGATAACCCATTAATTGTCTGGCAATTTCGCTCCCGATTGATCCTGCGGCTCCGGTTACCATGACCACTTTCCCTTCTATTTCATTTTTGATTTCGAGGTTGTCTAATTTGATAGGTTTTCGTCCCAAAAGGTCTTCGATTCGAATGGCTTTGATTTGTTGCGCCGTTAAATCACCTTTCAACCAAGTGCTGACAGCCGGAACAATTTTTAAAGTTACAGGGAAATCTGCAAACTTATCGACGATCTGTGTAAGTTGTGATGGCGTCAGGTTCTGAATGGAAATGATTATCTCTGCAATATTGTTTTTTTCAACGAAATCTTGGGTAACTACTTTGGGATTATAAACCGTGACACCATTTATTTTTTTTCCGAATTTCTTCTTTTTGTCATCCATAAAGCCAAAAACCGTAACCCGGCTTTTTTCATCATTCTTCAAAGCTTTATAAGTAATTACACCGGAATCGCCCGCCCCATAAATCATTATTTTTCTTTTGTAACGATTTCCCATTACGTAATAATTATAGAGCCCCTTGTATAAAATTCTAAGAAAAGACAGCACTATGGTATTCATCAAAAAATGAACGAGAATCAAAGCTTTGTGCGGATTATAAATCGAATTGACATTTGCTTCAAACAACGTCCATGAATAAATGGTAATCAGGATGGTATAAAGCACATTGGCTTTGAGGACATTGAGGATATCTTTGAAACCCGTATGCCGAACGATGCCCTTATAGGAGGATGTAATTAAAAATGAAACAAATGCAAATAAGGCGACCAATGGCAATTGGTAAACTACCATCTGATAAAAACTTAGGTTGCCTCCCAATCCCAATAACTTCAAAATCCCAAATGCAATGGCATAGGTGTTGACTGTGATATACAAATCAATCCCCAACACCAGCCAACGGGAGGTTTCTTTCTGAAGCGTCTTTTTAAGTTTGTAACTTAAAAAAGGATAACTAAATGTTTTCAACTATTCGTTTTAAATCTGATTCTGTTAAATCTGATCCACTTGGCAAACATAATCCTATTTCGAATAAATGCTCACTTGTGCCGTTTAAATATTTCGGGCAGTTACTGAAAACGGGTTGCAAATGCATCGGTTTCCATAAAGGCCTCGATTCAATATTCTCATTTAATAACCTCAATCGTATTTCCTCTCTTTTTTCAAAAGATGAAGTCAAAATACAACTCAACCATCTATTGGAAAAAAAATCGGTGGGTTCATCTTGAAAACTAATTTCGCTTCTTTCTTTAAGTTTTGATTGATAATATTTATAGTTCGCTCTTCTGGCTTCCACGCGTTGATTCAGAACTTCCATCTGACCTCTTCCAATTCCGGCCACAATGTTGGACATACGATAATTGTATCCTATTTCAGAATGCTGATAATGGGGCGCGGTATCTCTTGCTTGTGTAGCCAAGAATACAGCTTTTTCTTTTTGATCCTGATTGGTGGTGACCAGAGCTCCTCCGCCAGAAGTGGTAATAATCTTGTTTCCATTAAAAGAAAGAATCGAAAAATCTCCCAATGTCCCACAATTCTGTCCTTTGTATTTACTTCCCAAAGCCTCAGCAGCATCTTCAATAACCGGAATTTCAAATTTTATAGCTAATTCTTTGATTTCATCAGATTTATAAGGCATTCCGTAAAGATGAACAGCCACGATTGCTTTTGGTTTTTTACCTTTTGAAATTCTGTCCTCAATCGCTTCTTCAAGCATAACCGGACAAATATTCCAAGTTTCACTTTCACTATCAACAAAAATTGGCTTTGCCCCTAAATAGGCAATTGGATTTGCAGATGCAGAAAAAGTCATACTTTGGCAAATCACCTCATCTCCATGCTTTACACCAGCCATTATAAGCGCTAGATGCAACGCAGCAGTCCCCGAACTTAAAGCAGCTACATGAGATGAAGAACCTAAATAAGTTTCAAGATCATTTTCAAAACCTTCCACATTTGGACCCAATGGCGCAACCCAATTGGTGTCAAAGGCTTCCTTAATAAAGTTCAACTCATTACCTCCCATATGCGGGGATGACAACCAGATTTTTTTATTCATTACAGCAGTTACGAGTGGGCTACAAATATACAACGTTTTGGCATGAGAAATCGTATATTCATTTTTTTCAGAATATTTGATTCCTATTGGAAATACAGCTTCCTAAGACAGTGTAAACACGTTTTTTAATAATAAAGGAAATGAAAAAGAATTCTGAATTTGATTTATAAAAACATGAAATTGTTATGAATTTAATTAAGATTACGTCTGATCAAATTCATTTATTTGTTGGTATTTTATGATTTTTCCGGGATTGCCTACTACTACTGCGAAATCAGGAACATCTTTCAGCACAACAGCACCGGCTCCTATTATGGCCCATTTCCCAATTTTCAATCCTTGAATGACAGATGCTCCAATTCCAATATGAGCGCCTTCCCCTATCGTAATTCCTCCTGCAAGAGCAGCATTGGGAGAAATATGAACAAAATCTCCAATTACACAATCATGATCTACAGAAGAATTGGTATTTAAAATACAGTGCCTTCCAATTTTTACATCGGTATTTATAGAAACTCCCGCCATGATCACAGTTCCATCATTGATTAATGCCCGATGAGAAAGATTGACTGAATCATGAATAATTACATCAAAATTCTGATTTTCAAAGCGCTGGGCAAGTTTTTTTCGGGTTTGATTATTGCCCACAGATAAGAATAAGGATTGGAGAGAAGCAGGCAACTCTGTTATCACGGGATAATCCCATATTTTCTGAAAATGAGGATTATCATCAATAAAACCGCTGATTTTCATTCCTACTGATTCTGCAACTTCCGCTACAACTTTGCCGTGTCCGCTTGCCCCAAATAAATACATCTTTCAAATTTAATTATTTCCTTTAAAAGCTTCCATCGTTGCCTGACCGCTTTGCGAAATACCTTCCGTTTTGATTACTTTTCGCAAAGTCATCCACAAGATTTTCAAGTCCAATCCAAACGATAAATTATCGACATACCAAACATCATATTCGAATTTCTGCTGCCATGAAATGGCGTTTCTCCCATTTACCTGCGCCCAACCTGTAATCCCCGGCCGTACGGAATGCCTTCTTTTTTGTTGTTGATTGTACAAAGGAAGATACTGAACCAATAAGGGACGCGGCCCGATCAGACTCATATCGCCTTTTAATACATTTAAAAGCTGTGGGATTTCATCCAAGGAGGTTTTCCGAACAAAACCACCAATGGCTGTCAGTCTTTCTGCATCTGGAAGGAGATTTCCTTCAGCATTCTTTTTATCATTCATCGTTCTGAACTTTACAATCCTAAAGATTTTATCGTTCTTTCCCGGTCTTTTCTGGAAAAAGAAAGGCTTTCCATTATTGGCAATCAACAATCCCAACGTCACAAAAATAAAAACAGGACTTAAGACCAACAACCCAAACAGCGCCGCAACAAAGTCAATGATTCGTTTGAAAACGATTTTGTACATGACCAATCCTGATTCCTTTTATATTTATCTTATTACTTAACTTTTACCGACAATTCCAACATCTTATTAATGGATTTCAAGGCTTTTACGCGCAATTCCTCATCGATGTGAATTTCCGGTAATTCGTATTTCATACAGAGATAAAGCTTCTCCATCGTATTTCTTTTCATATAAAAACATTCGGAACAATTACAAGATTCATCTTGTGTCAAAGCCGGAATGAGTTTTTTATGAGGTGCCAATTTTTTCATTTCATGGATGATTCCTTCTTCCGTTGCAATGATAAATTCTTGTGATTCATCGTTTTGAACATAATCAAGCAATCGAGAAGTCGAACCAATGAAATCTGCAACTTGTAAAACCGGTTCCTCCGATTCGGGGTGCGCAATCAGTTTGGCGTTTGGATTTTCTGCCATTTGCTGCGCAATTCTTTCCAATGAAAAAGCTTCGTGAACCATACAAGCACCATCCCACAAAATCATTTTTCGTCCCGTAACCTGATTCAGATAACGACCCAGATTTTTATCGGGAGCAAAGATGATTTTTTGCTCAGGAGGCAATGAATTGATAATGGTTTCAGCATTTGAGGAAGTCACAATGATGTCACTTTCCGCTTTTACGCCTGCATCACAATTGATATAACTTACCACGATGGATCCGGGATGTTGCTCACGCAATGTTCGTAAACCTTCGCCTGTACAGGAATCGGCAAGTGAACAACCCGCCAGCATATCGGGCAGAACGACTTTTTTGGTCGGATTTAGGATTTTGGCGGCTTCGGCCATAAAATGAACTCCACAAAATACGATCATATCGGCTTCGGTATCTGCTGCGGCACGCGCCAATTGTAAACTGTCACCCAGAAAATCTGCGATGTCCTGAATGTCACCGGTCTGATAATAATGCGCCAGAATGATCGCATTTTTTTCTTTGCGCATTTTATTGATTTCGGCTACCAAATCAATTCCAGCCGGAATTTCCATATTGAGGTAACCTTTGATAGGTAATGTTTGTGTTGCTTGTTCTATTGTTTGCATTTTTAAATATAGTCAGTTTAGTTATAAAAATTGAGCAATCTCATTGTGATTGTTTGTGATATGAGTGATTAAAAATTCATTGTTTTGGTTCTCAAAAAAAACATACCATGTTGTGTTATGATTTGCTTTATAAAAAATATATTTTGAACCCAAATTTCTTAATGCAAAAGGAGTAAAACGATGTGGAAAGTTAGAAATATGTTTTTCAATAAAGTCAATTAGGCTGTCTTTGTACTTTATTGCATCTTCAAGAAAGCCAAAGTATTCTTTTATATACAAATCAAAAACCAAATTATTAATGAAGGTTTCGACTTCTGGTTTGTAATATATTATTGTTTTTTCCAATCTAAACTTTCAAGAAACTCCGTTGTACGTTTTTTTAATTCTACTCCAGATATTGCATTTTGAATTTCTTTATCAAAAGCGAAAGGTGTTTCTTCGCTGAACCTTTCCAATTGATCCAATATTTTTTCATCTTTTATGGAGTCAATCCAATGGATGATTTTTTTCTTCTTGGTTAATAAATCCATAATTTTATATTTACTCTAATCAAAGTTAA
>JAEWHB010000199.1 GCA_023388015.1 Bacteroidota bacterium | reverse complement strand
CCCAAACGCAGTTTGCACATGTTTGTGTGGATGAAATTTTAAACGAAATGGTCAGAATATGAAAATCGCCATGCTCGCACCGATTGCCTGGCGAACGCCGCCGGAACATTACGGCCCATGGGAATTGGTGACTTCACTCATAACCGAGGAATTGGTAAAACTTGGTTTGGACGTGACTTTGTTTGCGACCGGAAATTCCATTACGAATGCAAAACTTGAAAGTGTTGTCGAGAAAGGATACGAAGAAGACAGGAATTCAGATGCGAAAATTTTGGAATATCGGCACATTTCAAATTGTATGGAAAAAGCAAACGAATTTGACATCATCCACAATCAATTTGATTTCATGCCGCTTCATTATTCGAAACTGATTAAAACGCCGATGCTGACTACCATTCACGGATTTTCTTCTGACAAAATTCTTCCCGCTTATCAAAAATACAATTCGAATACTCATTATGTTTCGATTAGTTATGCCGATCGAGATCCTTCTTTGAAATATATTTCGAATGTTTATCACGGAATTGATGTGGATTTTTATAAACCCAAAAATGAAACAAAAGACGATTATTTGTTGTTTATGGGCAGAATTCATCCCGACAAAGGCGCACATGAAGCGATTCAAATTGCTTTAAATTCAGGAAGAAAATTAATTCTGGCCGGAATTATTCAGGATCAGAATTATTTCGAAGAAAAAATAAAACCTTTTTTGAATCAGGAAATTGAATTTATTGGAAGTGTCGGTGGCGAAACCAAACTAAAGTTAATTCAAAATGCTTGTGCTTTTTTACATCCGATTGCATTTGAAGAACCTTTCGGACTGTCGGTTGTGGAAGCGATGGCTTGCGGAACGCCGGTGGTGGCTTACAAAAAAGGAAGTATGCCGGAAGTGATCGAAGACGGTAAAACCGGATTTTTGGTTGAAAATATAAATTCCGCAGTGGAAGCAATCCTAAAAATTGATTCAATAAACAGTTCAGATTGCCGGAATCACGTGATTGAAAAATTCTCCAAAGAAAGAATGGCGGAAGATTACGTAAAAGTTTACCGTGAAATACTTGGTTTAAAAGATTAAGAAATTCTTCTTTCCTGCGAAGATTTGACCCATTTATCGTGTTTGCAAATTCCGCATTTTCCGACATTTCCTGTTGATTTGAATTCGGTGTTTCCACAAAATGTGCAGGAATAATTTCCTTCATCCTGAATTATTTTCAACGGATGATCGCAATCGCCGGGTAAAATGGGCAAACCAAATTTCACTTCTTCATCTTCGTAGTAAAACAGGCTTATTTCCCCGTTTATCTCTTCAATTCCCATTCTGACCTGGCCGAGTTGGGAGACTTTATCCATTCGCAACGCAACAAATAATTCTTCGGTTCCAAGGTCTTTTGACGAATTCTCTTTGAATTCGAATTTTCCGTCGCGAATTAGGATTTCAGGTTTTCCTTCCATGAAATTTTCAACGAAATCAAATCTTTCGACCAAATAAGTTACTGCGCGATAAAGCAAAATAACTACAGCAAAAACCAAAACCGCCGCCAAAACACCGACATCGCTGTAAAACATAGGGTCACCGGCAGCAGAACCCAGCCCGATGATTACCACCAGTTCAAAGATGGAAAGTTGTTTGACGCCTCGGCGACCTAGAATTTTCACGCCTGCAATGATGATGAGGAACATAAGAGCAGAGCGCACGAGGATTTCCCATGCAAATTCCCATTCTTCACTTCCGATGAAAAATTCTTCATCAAAAATTCCGGCAAAAATCATCAAGAAATTCATACGAAAATATTATCCGTTTATGATTTCAC
Organism: Bacteroidota bacterium; assembly: GCA_023388015.1. Classification (GTDB taxonomy): domain Bacteria; phylum Bacteroidota; class Bacteroidia; order Flavobacteriales; family Weeksellaceae; genus Moheibacter. The sequence continues at coordinate 1,062 of JAEWHB010000199.1, read as the reverse complement.
CACCGTTTGGATGGAGAATTTGTCCGTTCATATAACTAGCGTCATCACTTGCCAGAAACAGGAAGCAAGGCGCTACTTCGTCGGGCATTCCGGGGCGTTTCATGGGAACATCACTCCCAAATTCAGAAACTTTTTTGGAATCAAAAGTAGAAACAATCAGCGGAGTCCAAATAGGTCCTGGTGCAACACCGTTTACACGAATTCCTTTTTTGATGAGGTTCATGGCAAGGCTTCGGGTGAAAGAAACAATAGCACCTTTGGCTGCGGAATAATCAATTAGTTTTGGACTTCCGCGATAAGCGGTTACGGATGTGGTATTGATAATGCAGGAACCTTTTTTCAAATGGGGAACAGCATATTTGACAATCCAGAAATAGGCGAAAAAGTCGGTATGAAAAGTTTTGAGAAGTTGGCGTGTGGTGATATCTTCGATGGATTCGGCTTCCCAATGAAGTGCTGCATTATTGATAACGATGTCGAGCTTTCCGAAATGCCGGATGGTTTTGGCGATTACATTTTTACAATGTGGTTCCCGGCTTAGGTCACCTTTGATCAGGTAACATTTTCCACCTTTGGCCTCGATTTCTTCACGGGTAGTTTTGGCATCATTGTCTTCGCTCAGATAAGCAATGGAAACCAAGGCGCCTTCTTGGGCAAAAAGTAATGCGGTGGCTTTGCCAATTCCGCTGTCGCCGCCTGTAATCAAAACAACTTTATTGTGTAATTTACCTTTTGGGAATTCCTGCGGATCAGTTTCGGGAACGGGTTTCATTTTACTTTCAACGCCGGGTCTCGATTGCTTTTGTTTGGGATTTACTTTCTTTGTTTCTTGTTTTTTCATAATTGAAAATTTAATTAAACAGGGAAGAATTTCATCAAATGAGTGGTCTTTTCAGAAGAAAACTGCATGAGTGCGTGACCCATGCAGTTTTCCAGATGGAAAAAAGATGTAAAAGAGCGTATGAGTGATAATTTATTCTTCTTCTTCCGCTTCGTTATTGATTGCGTTTTCGGCAATTTCAGTCAGAAGCATATCGGTTTGCTTTTCTTCTTCGAGGATTT
>JAEWHB010000153.1 GCA_023388015.1 Bacteroidota bacterium | reverse complement strand
CTAAAATAGTAGAAGATATTGCCAAACATTTCAGAGAAAAGGTAGAGCCACATGGTTTCAAAGCCATGATAGTGACGCCGGACCGCTATGCCTGTGTCCAGTATAAAGAGGAGTTAGATAAACACTTTCCCGAAGAAGCGAGTAAAGTGGTGATTTCTACCACTGCCAATGATCCAAAGGATTTTAAAGATAAATGGGCTGTGGATAAATCTGCGCAGGAAAAAATTGTAGATACCTTCAATGATGCCAGTTCTCCTTTAAAATTTATTATCGTAACCGCTAAACTTTTGACAGGTTTTGACGCACCCATTTTGCAAACTTTGTATTTGGATAAATCCATAAAGGATGTGACTCTTTTGCAAGCCATTTGCAGAACCAACCGTTTATATCCGAATAAGCATTTCGGACGGATAGTGGACTATTTCGGTATTTTTGATGATGCTGCAAAGGCACTTCAATTTGATGACAAAACCATGCAGTCTATCGTTTCTAATTTAAATGAATTAAAGAATCAATTACCGGAATTAATGGAAAATGCATTAAGTCATTTTGAGGGTGTAAATCGTGCACTGGAAGGATTCGAAGGACTGGAGGCTGCACAGGATGTAATCAAAACAGATGAATTAAAAGATGCTTTTGCAAAGGATTTTAAATTATTGATGAAAGTCTGGGAATCACTGTCTCCGGATCGGGTCTTAGATCCTTATCAGGCAGACTATCGTTGGCTAAGTCAGGTGTATGCTTCTGTTAAACCCTCATCAGATCATACGGGGAAATTGTTATGGATGACATTGGGAGCAGAAACCACCCGGTTGATGCACGAACATATCTCGGTAGGCGAAGTCCACAATCTGGATGAATTTGTTTTGGATGCAGATGTCATTGAAAATATTTTTAATAATCCGGACCCTACAGAAGCTCGTCGTATTGAAGACATTTTAATCAAGCGCTTTCAGAAACACGGAGGAGATCCAAAATTCAGAAAACTGAGCGAACGCCTGGAAGATTTGCGGGCCAAAGCAGAACAGGGATTGATTACGTCCATTGAATTTGTAAAAGAGTTATGTAAGCTGGCCAAAGATACCCTTCAGGCAGAAAAAGAAATAGAGGAGTCCATCCGGGAGAAAAGCCCAAAAGCAGCATTAACAGAGTTGTTTATGGAATTAAAAACCGATGAAACTCCGGCGGTGGTAGAACGCATTGTAAAAGATATTGATGACATCGTTCGGTTGGTGCGTTTTCCCGGGTGGCAAACTACCGCGGCAGGAGAGCGGGAAGTTCAGAAGTCCTTAAGAAAAGCCCTGCTTAAATATAAACTTCATAAAAATGAAATGTTGTTTCAGCGAGCTTATGAATATATAAAAGAGTATTATTGAAACAAAACATAAGTTTTAAATTCGGAAATAATGATAGCGTTACTTGCAGATTTGGAGAAATATAAAATTAAGGGAGTATTTAATTTTAAACCGGATTCAATCCGGAACTTATAGTGCCATGGATGCAGACCTGCCTCGTGCACTGGAAGTGAAACTACTGACAAAGTTTAATGAAGAAAACCAGAGGTTGCCGCGCTGGAACAAGGTGATATAAGGAAGTTGCATATCCATCTTACCTTACTTATCACCTCATTCAACCTGCAAAATGCTTTCTGCAATCAACAGTATTCCCTAAAATTGCTCTCGCCAATCAACAATATTTTCTGAAACAGCTTTCTCCAATGAACAAAAACGCAAATTCAGTTTTTGAACTCCCCAAAAATTCTCCCTTCGAAATCCTGAGTTCCCTTTTCTAAATTTCTATCTTTGTGTCCCAAGAAAAAGTAGGTATTACTTTCTACAATTATACATTATACAACAAAAGAAATGAAAATAGCCGTTTTCGTTTCCGGTTCGGGAACTAATTTACAAAACATCATAGATGCCGTTCAGGACGGCCGACTTCAAAACACCGAAATCGCAATGGTCGTGGCCGACCGCGATTGTTATGCGGTAGAACGTTCGCTGGATTATGACCTCCCGACTTATCTGCTCGAAGACCGTAAAACCTTTTCAGAAGATGCCGACCATAACTTAGAAGGAGAAAACATCGACCTGATTGTTCTGGCGGGATTCCTATCGATTTTATCCAAAGAATTCGTTGGAAAATGGCAGGGCAAAATCATCAATATCCATCCGGCACTCTTGCCCAAATACGGCGGAAAGGGAATGTACGGAAAATACGTTCATCAGGCAGTTTTGGAAGCAGGCGATGAGGTTTCGGGTGCAACGGTGCATTTCGTTACTGCTGGAGTGGACGAAGGCGAAATCATCTTGCAGAAAGAATTCAAAGTGGAAAAAGGCGACACCGTTGAGAATTTGCAAAACAAGGTAGCCGAAGTGGAAAAGATGATAATGGTTGAAGCGATCGAAAAGCTCAGCAAATAGCTTAATGATTTTGTAATAAAAAAAACAAGCGAACTTCGAACCTCGAGTTTCGATTTTCGCCAAACATAACTTTAAAAACAAACAAAAATGCAAAAACAAGCACTCATCAGTGTTTCGGACAAATCCAACTTAATTGAATTCGCGGAATTCCTCGCCGGAAAAGGATACAAAATCCTTTCGACGGGCGGAACTTTCAAACACCTTCAGGACAATGGAATCCAAGTGACCGAAGTGAAAGATGTAACGGGTTTTCCTGAAATCCTGGACGGACGTGTGAAATCACTTCATCCGGCTATTCACGGCGGAATTATGGCGCGACGATCCGATGAAAATCACATGAAAACTTTGGCGGAACACAACATCAACCCGATTGACATTGTCATCGTGAATTTGTATCCGTTCTTTGCCAAAATGAACACCGGACTTTCCGAAGCCGAAATGATTGAATTCATCGACATTGGCGGACCTTCCATGTTGCGTTCTTCGGCCAAAAACTTTTACGATGTAACCGTCGTAACCGATGCCAATGATTATGAATTAATTCAAAAAGAAATCGAAGAAAACGGTTCCACGAAACTGGAAACCCGCCGACTGCTTGCCGGAAAGGTCTTCAACTTGACTGCAGCTTATGACGCCGCGATTTCGTCTTATATTCTGAACGATGAATTTCCGCATTTCTTGGAGTCTTCCTACGAAAAGTCGATGGATCTTCGTTATGGCGAAAATCCGCATCAGAAAGCGGCTTATTACGTCGATAAAACCCGAAACGGCGCAATGAAAGATTTCGAATACCTGCAAGGAAAAGAGCTTTCGTTCAATAACATCCGCGATATGGATCTGGCGTACAAAGTGGTTTCGGAATTTGAGGAAATCACATGTTGTGCGGTAAAACATTCGACTCCTTGTGGAGTTGCGATTGGAAATTCGGTCGATGAGGCGTACCAGAAAGCTTACGAATGTGACCCGGTGTCGATTTTTGGTGGAATCATCGCTTTCAATGCGGAAGTAAACGAATCAACTGCAGAAGAATTAAACAAAATATTTTTGGAAATTGTCATTGCGCCTGCCTTTACAGAAGGGGCTTTGGAGGTTTTCAAATCCAAGAAGAATTTAAGAATTATCAAAGTAAATAATCCGGTTTCAGATCGCGTGAGTTACGCCAAAGTGGACGGTGGACTTTTGGTTCAAAATCTTGACAATCAATTTTCAACTGATTTGAAAGTGGTAACGGACAAACAACCGACCGGAAAACAAATGACCGATTTGGTATTTGCGCAGAAAATCGTGAAATGGGTAAAATCCAATGCGATTGTAGTGGCAACCAACGGACAGGCATTCGGAATCGGCGGCGGACAAACCAATAGAATTTGGGCAGCGCAACAAGCCATCGAACGAGCGAAACGGGTACAAACCGAAGAGCTGGTTTTGGGTTCAGATGCTTTCTTTCCGTTCCGTGATACGGTTGATTTCGCTGCCGAAAATGGAATTACAGCGATCATTCAGCCGGGCGGTTCCATGAAAGATCAGGAAAGCATTGAGGCTTGCAACGAACATGGCATTCCGATGGTCTTTACCGGAATGCGTCATTTTTTACATTGATTAAAAAATGAAGTTTAATCCTCCTACGGCGGACAAGCGTTTAAGGTTCAATGTTTAAAGTTGAATTTGTATAAATATCAAACCTCCAAGGATCCCAAAACCTTGGAGGTTTTTTTTAGAATTTATTCATTAATTTGCCTAAATGATTTTCAACCTAAACCTGATTTATTCCCAAATCAATCCTTTTCTTCCGATTGTATTCTGTTGGATCGGGATTTTTTTATTTTTCGGCGGAATTTCCTTTTGGCTTTTTAAAAAAGGAAATCGGATTAAGCGAAATCTAAAAACCAATCCTGAAATGAAATTCTTTAAAAATGTAGAAATTCACGTCGTGAGCAAAAGTAAACTATCGTATAATTTTTCGATTCCCTGCAAAATTGATTTGGCAGTCGGGCACGATGAAATTCATTTCTTGCCGGGGAAGTTCAATGTGTTTATTCTGACGAATCTGATTCCGTCTTCGGTAAATTTAAAATCACACGAAATTGAAATCCATCCTGAATTTTCCAAATCACTAAAATTGAAATTCAACTCCGATGCTTTACAGGCATTTTTCAAAAAGTTTTATTTTCTTCGAATTGATTTTGAATGTTCGCTTGGTTTTCAAAGCATAGAGGAAAGAAAAGAATTTTTATATTTGACAAAATCAGCAAATGAAAAACCTCAATAATTCAATTCTTTTAATCGGAATTGGAATTTTCTTTTATCTGGCAACGGCAAGTTTTGCGTTTTTGTTGAAAGACAGCGCCCGAATCTTTCTTTTACATTTCGATGGTGTACATCCGATGATCGTGAAAGTCTTTTCCGAATTGGTTTATTTTCTCTGTTTTTTAATAAGTATTTCTGCGTTGATAAGCATTTTGAAAAATCGAATTCTTCGAGTGAAAAAACTTTTCTTCCAAATGATTGTATTAACGGCATTGGGTCAATTGATACAATTTATCGGAAGTTATTATGTATCAAGGATATATCAGGATAATTACTTTGTCAATACATTGGATTATTATGAATTTCTGAATCAAAATCCTGTTAATTATACATTGGATGCCGGATTTGAGTATTTGATTTATGTGGTTTTGGGATTCATGATTTATAAAAACCGTGATTTAGTTCTAAAGTTTGATCTAGATTCCAAAATTCAGGAAATAGGAGAGAAAGAATGATTTTTTTTTACTCACGAAGTTCTATCCCTGAAGTTTCGGAGCGAAAAATACATTATACATCCAAATAACCAACTCACAGATAACGCTGATGGAGGTTGTGAGGTTTATAAATTCGAAATTGTTTAGAATTATTTCAAATTTCATCAGACGCTTTGTCCCATCCTAAGAATCCTTAGTTTTAGCAAAAAATTAATCTATGAAAAAACAAATCTATTTTCTATTAGCTCTTATGATTTCAACTTCAGTTTTTTACAGTTTCGTCGGAAACAAAGAAGATCAAGGTTATGAAGTGAAACCGAACCGCAAATATTCCAACTTGAAAATCCTGCCCAAAGATATTTCAGAAGAGGAATTGATGGGCGTGATGCGGAATTTCAACGCTTCCTTGGGTGTGAAATGCAGTTTCTGTCATGCGCCGGGTGCCGATGGGAAAATGGATTTTTCAAGTGATGAAAACAAACACAAAGACGTTGCCCGCGGAATGATGAAAATGACCAAGGGCATCAACAATAAATATTTTAAAACAAAGAATCCAAAAGAGTTTCAGGTCAATTGCTTTACCTGTCATCAGGGAAATAAACATCCGCAAGCGATGCCACCGGTGCCTGAGCAGAAGAGGTAATATTGTTTGAGTTATGAGTTATGAGTTATGAGTTTTGTGTTAGATTTGCAGAATGATTGACTACAAAAGGCTTGATGTTTGGAAAAAAGGACTTGAAACTCTAAAGCAAGTTTATATAATTTCCGCAAGATTTCCAGACGAAGAGAAGTTTGCTTTGACAGCACAAGTCAGAAGAGCAGCTGTTTCGATCATCTCTAATATTGCTGAAGGAGCAGGAAGAAATTCAAACGCTCAATTTGTCAATTTTCTTTCTTTCTCAAAAGGTTCTGCAACAGAAGTCGAAGGACAAATGATTGCAGCAAATGTTCTAGAATTTATTTCTAATGAAGAATTGGATAGTATTTGCAAAGAATTGGATCACTACTGCAGAATGAATCAAAAACTCCAAGATTATTTTAAAAATTTGTAAAATGGACAACTCGAAACCCATAACTCACAACTCTCAACTTACAACCCATAACTCCCAACCCCCAACCCGAATTCTTGTCATCGGCTCCGGAGGTCGCGAACACGCCATCGGATGGAAATTTGCCGAAGATTTTAAAAAGAAAAACCAAGAACTCGAACTTTTTTTCATTCCCGGAAATGCCGGAACAGCTCAGCTCGGACAAAATATCTCGTTGAAATCACTGGAAGAAATCCGGGATTTTGCCAAAGAAGAAAAAATCGATTTGACTTTTGTAGGACCGGAAGATGAATTGTCACGTGGAATTGTGGATCTGTTCAAAGAAGCCGGACTGGAGATTTTCGGTCCAGATCAAAAGGCGGCACAGTTGGAAGCAAGTAAAGCTTTTGCAAAAGATTTCATGCAAAAATACGGTGTGAAAACAGCAACTTATAAAACTTTTCAGGGACCGATGCTGGCAATCGAATATTTGGAATCACAAGAATTCCCGATAGTCGTAAAAGCAAGCGGACTAGCAGCCGGAAAGGGCGTGATCATCTGTCAGAATTTCGAGGAAGCTAAAAAAGCTGTTTTAGAAATCATGGAAGATAAAACCTTTGGCGAAGCGGGAAGCGAAGTAGTGATTGAAGAATATCTGGAGGGATTTGAAGCTTCCATTCTTTCCTTTTTTAACGGAAAGGAGATTGTACCTTTTGTTTCGGCCAAAGACCATAAAAAAATAGGGGAAGGTGAAACCGGATTGAACACCGGCGGAATGGGTGTTTTGGCTCCCAATCCTTTGTTCCAACCTGAACATTTTGATGCTTTCGAAAGCGGTATTCTCCAACCGACTTTGAAAGGATTATTGGAAGAGAATTTATTGTTTTCAGGCGTAATTTTCTTTGGACTGATGATTACTTCCAAAGGCGTTTACTTGCTCGAATACAATCTGCGAATGGGCGATCCGGAAACCCAAGCGACTTTGCCTTTGTTAGAAAATGATTTGTATGAAATCGTCAGAAAATCCAATCGGGGCGAACACTTTAAACTCGAATTCTCCAATCAGCAGGCTTGTTGCGTGGTGATGGTTTCAGGAGGTTATCCGCTGAATTATGAAAAAGGTTTTGAAATCCGCGGACTGGAAAATGTGCAATCTCCTTATTTCATTGCCGGCGCTCAATTATCGGACGGCAAGGTTTTGACTTCCGGCGGACGAGTAGTAAATGTAGTCGGAATAGGCGACACAATGGAAGAAGCCAGAACAATCGCTTATGAAAATGTAAAAAGAATTCATTTCGATTATGAATATTATAGGAATGACATTGGGTTAATTTAAATCGAAATTCGAAGCTCGAACCTCGTATAGAATTATGAGAAAACTCTGGAAAATCCTTAAACGAACCTTTATCATCCTGTTCATTGCGCAGTTGGTGTACATCATTGCCCTGAAATGGATCAATCCGCCGATTACGGTGACACAAATCAATAGTTTGATAGAAGGCCATGGTTTACATCGCGATTATATTTCCTGGGATGAAATGCCTAAATCCGCCAAACTCGCTGCGATTGCTTCAGAAGACCAATTGTTTACTTCGCATAACGGATTTGATAAAAAACAAATCGAAAAAGCGCTGGATTTCAACGATAAAAATGAGGGCAAAAAATTGCGCGGCGCCAGTACAATTTCCCAACAAGTCGCCAAAAATGTATTTCTCTGGCAGAAAAGATCCTGGTTCCGAAAAGGCCTTGAGGCCTATTTTACTTTTATGATTGAAATGATCTGGGGCAAAGAACGAATTCTGGAAATGTACCTGAATGTTTCAGAAACCGGAATCGGTACTTTTGGGATTGAGGCCGCTTCGCAACGCTATTTCAAAAAGCCGGCTTCTCAACTCACTCGAAATGAAGCCGCACGTATTATTGTCAATTTACCGAATCCGAAAAAATATAGGGTCAATCCACCGAGTAGTTATGTAAGCAAAAGAGCTGCATGGGTCGAGCGGCAAATGCGAAATTTGCAAGGCGATTGGGAGATTAAGAAGTTGTTGGAATAAGTAATTTAGCCCTGACAGGGCTTTGTCTTGTAAACTTTGACAAAGTTCTCATCGTACTGCATAAAACTTTGTCAAAGTTAAACCCGGTTCCATTAACTTAAATTTCAACGGGAATTCTACTCAGAAAACCTTATTTTTGCGCAAACTTCGCACAATGACAAACGGAATCATCATTCTGGACTTCGGTTCGCAGTACAATCAGTTAATTGCCAGGAGAATACGGGAATTTGGTGTCTACGCCGAAATTCTGCCTTTCAATGCTTCTTTGGATGAAATCCTAAGTAAAAGTCCAAAAGGAATCATCCTTTCGGGTGGACCTTCTTCGGTTTTTGCTGCTGATGCGGCTTTGGTCGATAAAGCTTTGTACGAACAGAATATTCCGGTTTTTGGGATTTGTTACGGAATGCAACTTACGGCTCATCTTTTGGGTGGAAAAGTAAAAAAAGGGGAGAAGGGTGAATATGGGAAATCCGAATTCAGCATCATCGAACCGAGTGAATTATTCCAAAATGTGCCCCAAACTTCCACAGTCTGGATGAGTCATTTTGATGAAGTTTCGGAAATTCCGCAAGGATTTAAAATCGCCGGGAAATCCAATGTGGACATAGCTTCGATTGTGAACGAAGAAAAGAAAATTTACGCCGTTCAGTTCCATCCGGAAGTTTCTCATACCGAATTCGGAAGTAAAATGATTGAGAATTTCGTGTTTACTATTTGTCAGTGTGAGAAAAACTGGCAACTCACCGATTTTATTTCGAAGGAAATTCAAAGAATCAAAGAAGTCGTGGGCGATAAAAAAGTAATTCTCGGACTTTCGGGCGGTGTGGACTCATCGGTTGCGGCGGTCCTGATTCATAAAGCAATCGGAGATCAGCTGAATTGTATTTTTGTGGATACCGGACTTTTGCGCAAGGACGAAGGCAAAAAAGTGATGGAAAATTACGGAAAGCATTTCCAGATGAATATCAAAATGATCGATGCAAGAGAGCAATTTATGTCGAAACTCAAAGGGATTTCTGATCCGGAAGAGAAAAGGAAAACCATCGGACGTGAATTCATCGAAGTTTTTGATGCGGAATCCCATAAATTTGAAGATGCCGAATTCCTGGCACAAGGAACGATTTATCCCGATGTCATCGAGTCCCAATCCGTAAAAGGTCCTTCGGCGACCATTAAGTCACATCACAATGTAGGCGGATTGCCGGAAAAAATGAAATTGAAACTTTTGGAGCCGCTTCGCGAATTGTTCAAAGATGAAGTTCGGAAAGTAGGCGTTGAACTGGGAATTCCGAGAGAACTGGTGTATCGCCATCCCTTTCCGGGACCAGGATTGGGCATTCGAATTCTAGGCGAAGTAGACGAAGAAAAAGTTAGAATATTACAAGAAGCCGACGATATTTTCATTCAGGAATTGTACAAACATAATTTATATGACGAGGTAAGTCAAGCTTTCGTAGTGCTTTTGCCGGTGAAATCGGTAGGTGTGATGGGCGATGAAAGAACTTACGAATACACCGCTGTGGTACGTTCGGCCAATACGATTGATTTTATGACGGCGACCTGGTCAAAATTACCTTACGAATTTCTGGAAATTGTTTCCAATCGTATCATCAACGAAGTCAGAGGGATAAACCGTGTGGCTTATGATATTTCTTCGAAACCGCCTGCCACAATTGAATGGGAATAAGAAAAAATTGAAATTCTTTTTTGGAAGAATGAATATTTCAACTATATTTGCACTCGCAATTTAAGGCAGACCCATGGTGTAACGGTAGCACACCGGTTTTTGGTACCGTTTGTCGGGGTTCGAATCCCTGTGGGTCTACCAAGTTTTCAAAAGCAATTCAGAAATGAATTGCTTTTTTTATTTTTACCCAATGAAAAAAATAGCCAACGAAGCTTTGATCATCCTCGCTTTTCCGTTTATCATCCTCTACGAACTCTATTGTATGCTGGTAAAATACCGGAAATAATCAGGGATTGAGGTAGTTTAAAAACTCCTCTGCAGGAATTTCCCTTGCGCCGAGACTTGACAAATGATCGGTATAAACCTGACAATCGATGAGTTGGTATTTTGACGAATACTTTTGAACGAAATGAATGAATCCCGCTTTGGAAGCATTGGAAACTTTGGCAAACATACTTTCGCCACAAAAAACATCGCCCTGATCCATCCCATAAAATCCGCCAACCAATTCCTCATTTTGCCAGACTTCCACACTTTTGGCCAGACCGGAGCGATGAAGCCCGATGTAAGCTTGCATCATTTCATCGGTAATCCAGCTTCCTTCTTGCCCGGGCCGATGAATTCGGCGACAATTTTCAATGACTTGTTCGAACGCCTGATTTTCTGTAAATTGAAAATGCTTCTCTCGCAAAACTTTTTGCATGGATTTAGAAACCTTCAATTCGTTTGGAAATAAAACAAAACGTGGATCGGGAAACCACCATAAAATCGGTTCGTTTTCATTGAACCAAGGGAAAATCCCTTTCTGATAGGCCAATTTCAGTCGTTCCTGACTCAAATCACCACCATAAGCAATGATGCCAAACCGATCGGTTTCAGCATAATCCGGAAAGGCAATTCGTTCGTCAAGTCGTTTCATGAATGGATTTTGCACAAAATTAAAGAATTCAGAATTCAAGGCACAAAAAATTCCCTTTCCAAAACTGAAAAGGGAATCTGAACATGATAATCAGAATGGAATTAGATTTCCCAATCATTGATTTCCTGTTCGATTTGCTCACGGGTACGGCCGGTTTTTTCCTGAACTTTCCCGATTACTTCGTCAAGTTTACCGTCAGCAAAAACTTCATCGTCGTTAAACCATTCTCCATATTTCTGCTTGAAGGCGCCCTTCACTTGGTTCCATTTTCCTTCTAATTCTAACCTGTTCATAATTTTAATTTTTGATTTGATTAATTATTTACAAGCATCAAACCATTAAATGTTAAGTAATTATAATTTCATGTTAAAAGTTTTGGGGCATGCCGTTGCGATTTCTCTATTGCGATTTCATTACACTTTATCGCGCAACGGCACCGGGCTATCCGTTTCAATCTTTTTTGAATCCTCGCCTTCGAGAGCCTCAGTCAACGATCAAAAAAGGATTTCCACTACTATCCCTTGCCCGATTCAAAACCGCATCCATTTCAAAGCATATTCTTATCTTTGAAATTCAAAAAAAATAAACATGATCAAAACCATCGACACTTCGCAGGTTACGCCGGCGGAGTCCATTCAATATTTGCAAAATGCAGTTGCACCACGACCGATTGCGCTCGTGAGTACCGTTGACAATCAGGGAAATGTGAATTTGAGTCCTTTTAGTTTTTACAATGTTTTCAGTTCCAATCCTCCTATTTTGGTTTTTTCACCTTCGAGAAGGGTTCGGAATACTACCACCAAACATACACTCGAAAATATAGAGGAAGTTCGCGAATGCGTGATCAATACGGTTTCTTATGACATCGTTCATCAGAGTTCGCTTTCCAGCACTGAATACGAAAAAGGGGTAAACGAATTTCAGAAAGCCGGACTTACGGAAGTTCCTTCCATGAAAGTTAGTCCACCTCGGGTGAAAGAGTCCAAAGCTTCTT
>JAEWHB010000125.1 GCA_023388015.1 Bacteroidota bacterium | reverse complement strand
GTCAATTCAAAAACATCGGGATTTTTTTTGTGCGGCATAATGGAAGAACCGGTTGTCATTTCCTTGGGCAATTTCACAAATCCCATGTCCTGACTGTTGTACATCACCAAATCATACGACATTTTGGAAAGAGTTCCGCAAATCATCGAAATCGCTACGGCAGTCGATTTTTCAGATTTCCCACGCAACATTTGCGCTCCGACAGAACTTACCGCCATTTCGGAAAAACCTAATTCTTCTGTAGTTGCTTTTCGGTCGATTGGAAAACTTGTTCCAAATCCTGCACCGGAACCCAATGGATTTTGGTCGGCAACTTTGAAAGCCGCATCCAAGAAGTACAAATCGGACAATAAATTTTCTGCATAAGCCGAAAACCACATCCCGAAACTGCTCGGCATAGCCGCCTGAAAATGCGTATATCCGGGCATCAAATCGTTTTTATGTTCATCTGCTTTATTGACCAAAATATCGATCAATTCCAGAACTTTTGTTTTGGTTTCGGTTAAATATTCTTTCAAAAACAGTTGAATCGCCACCAAAACCTGATCATTTCGGGAGCGTGCGGTATGGATCATCTTTCCGGCATCGCCTGTTTTTATGATTAATTCCGCTTCTATTTTGGAATGAACATCTTCAAAGTTTTCATCGATGAGGAAATCTCCGTTTTCAATTTCTTTCAGAATATCGTCCAGTGCAATTTGTAGTTTTTGATTGTCATCAGCCGAAATAATTCCGACTTTGCTCAGCATATTGGTCTGTGCTTTGGACGCAATCGCATCATATTTCGCAAGATAACCGTCTAAAATTCGGTCTTTTCCTACCGTGAATTTTTCGATTTTGTCGTTGACAGAGAAACCTTTGTCCCAGATTTTCATTTGATTTTGTTTTTAAAGTTTCACAAAATTAAACCAAATAATAAGGATTGACAGGAAGTTGAAATAAATTTTTCTTTCTGTCGAATGGGGTTAAAACTTCATATTCTGAATTCGTACTGCATTTAAAATCGCCAATAAGGCCACGCCAACATCCGCAAAAACAGCTTCCCACATCGTTGCCAATCCGCCTGCACCCAAAATCATCACAATTAATTTCACGACAAAAGCCAGTGTAATATTTTGAATGACAATCTGCTTGGTTTTTCGTCCGATTTTAATGGTCGTAGCAATTTTGGACGGTTGATCGATTTGAATGACCACATCGGCCGTTTCAATCGCCAAATCACTGCCCATTCCGCCCATCGCAATTCCCACATCACTCAAAGCCAAAACAGGCGCATCATTAATTCCATCGCCTACAAAAGCGACGATGTTTTGAGGGTTTTCTTTTAATTCTTTGATTTTCTCGACTTTGCCTTCCGGCAAAAGTTCTCCGAAAGCTTGGCCAATTCCAACTTCCGAAGCGATTTTTTGGACAATCGAATTATGGTCACCACTCAGCATCATTATTTGGGAAACGCCTGCTTTTTTGATTTCTGAAATCGCTTGTGCAGCATCGGCTTTCATTTCATCCGAAATCAGAATATATCCGGCGTATCTTTTATTGATGGAAACCAATACGATTGTTTCGATGATATTTTCAATTTCTTTGGGAAATTCAACTCTGAATTTATCCATCAGCTTTCCATTTCCTGCCAGAACTTCCTTTCCGTTTACCATTCCTTTCAGACCCATTCCCGAAAATTCTTCTACTTCGGTCGCTTCCCAATTCGAAGGATAAAATTCAGCCACCGCTTTAGCAACCGGATGTGTAGAATTTCTTTCCAATGCCGAGGCATACTCCAAAAATTCATTTTCCGATAAACCTTCGGTTTTTACTTTCTGAACTTTGAAAACGCCTCGTGTTAAAGTTCCGGTTTTGTCGAGCACCACCGTATTTACTTTGGCCATCAAATCGAGAAAGTTAGAACCTTTGAAAAGAATTCCGTTTCGTGAAGCCGCGCCAATTCCACCGAAATATCCGAGCGGAATCGAAATAACCAGCGCACAGGGACAGGAAATAACCAAAAAAATCAAAGCCCGATAAAACCATTCCCTGAACAAATAATTTTCCACAAAAAAGTAGGGCAAAAGCGTTACCGCCACGGCGAGAAAGAAAACGGCGGGTGTATAAACTTTGGCGAATTTTCGGATGAACAATTCGGTTTTGGCTTTTCTTGAACTCGCTTCCTGAACCATTTCCAAGATTTTCGCCAATGAACTGTCTTCGAATTTTTTGGTGGTTTGGATTTCGATTAATTTTCCTTCGTTGAGCATTCCGGCTAAAATAGTTTCGCCTTCTCGGATGGTTTCAGGCTTGCTCTCTCCGGTCAGTGCCGACGTATTAAAACTTGAAAAATCCGAAGTTAAAATTCCATCCAAAGGTACTTTTTCACCCAGTTTCACCTGAATTCTTTCGCCGATTTCAACACGTTCAGGAGCAATGCTTTGCCATTTGTTTTCCCGGAAAACATTGGCGGAATTCGGTCGTACATCGAGCAGGGCTTTGATGTTGTTTCGGGCTTTTTTGACCGCGGCGCTTTGGAAAAGTTCGCCAACGGCATAAAAAAGCATTACCGCAACGCCTTCGGGATATTCTCCTAAAATAAAAGCACCGATAGTTGCCACGGACATCAAAGAAAATTCAGTAAAGA
>JAEWHB010000054.1 GCA_023388015.1 Bacteroidota bacterium | reverse complement strand
CCTTGAATCCGCTGATTCCTCATTCGTCTGCTTTGATGAACCGTATTGAATTCATCGGAAATTCACTTTTCATTCCTTTCTTTTTGATATCGGTTGGGATGTTGGTTGACATCAGAGTAATTTTGAGTGGCCACATGGCAATTATCATCGCACTTACTTTGAGTTTGGTAGCGATTTTCGGAAAATGGCTGGCTGCCTTTTTCACACAGAGAATTTTTAAATATTCGGGTGCTCAAAGACAATTGATTTTTGGTCTGAGCGGAGCGCACGCTGCGGCAACACTGGCGGTGATTTTGGTAGGTTATAATGCTAATATTCTAGACGATAATATCCTGAATGGAACCATTATTCTGATTCTGATTACTTGTGTAGTAGCATCTTTTGCGGCCGAAAAAGCAGCTAAGAAGATTGCACTTAGTGAAGGTGAAGATATTTCTGTGGAAGAATTGAAAAATCAGTCGCATTATAACGAACAGATTCTGATTCCGGTTGCTAATCTGGCTTTGGTGGAAAACCTGCTTGATTTTGCTTTAATCATCAAAGATAAACATTCAACCAATCCGGTGACATTGCTTTCGGTGGTACCGAATAATAATGAGGCCGAACTCAATATTTTAAAATACAAAAAGGAACTTGAAAAATTTATTCTGCAGGGTTCAGCTTCGGAATCCAGTGTGAGTACAATTACAACGATTGACCATAATCCGGCGAGTGGAATTGCCCGCGCTGCCAAAGAAATTATGGCTGATTTTGTGATCATAGGATGGCCGCAGAAAACCGGATTCATCGATAAGATTTTTGGGGAAAAAACAGATTCCATCATCAATAACGTGGACAAAGGACTTGTACTTTGCAGATTTGTACGTCCGTTGATTGAAAAGAAAAAATTGGTTTTTATTTGTCCGCCGTTTACGGAAAAGGAAAGTGGATTTCCTACAATCGTTCAGAAAGTATTCAGGATTTCACAGGAATACAGTATTCCGGTGGTTTTATATTCGGAAGAAAGAACCTATGAAGCCATGCAGCAGATCATGAAAGCATTTAAACTGACAGGAAAAGTGACGTTCAATAAGTTCTCTTATTGGGAAGATTTTCTGGTCATCACCAAAGATATTTCGCCAAGTGATTTGCTTGTGTTTATTGCGTCAAGAAGAGGTTCTATATCCTATGCGCCTCATCTGGAAAGGATTCCGGACAAATTTGAACGGTATTTGGGGCAAAATAACCTGATTGTGGTTTATCCGCAAGAAAATGTAAGTGGAATTTCCATTGACGATTACGAAAACTTCTCGCCCGATCCGATTAACAAAGGGATTGAAGCCATTGAGCAAATCGGAAAAGGAATTGGAAGCATCTTTAAGAAGGACAGGGAGAAGGAGTGATTGAGTGGTTGAGTGGTTGAGTGGTTGAGTTGGGGAATGATTGAATATTGATTGGTTAATTAGTGGAAGATTAATTAATAATTAGAATAACTATTTAAACTTAAGATTATGGCAAATCAGGACAAAATTCAATTCATTGAAGCTTTAAAAATTCGTTTTAAAAAATATGTAGTTCAATCCACTTATTTATTCAGGTTAATTCCTAAAACGGAGGAAGGGAAGATTTTCGGAAGACAATTTTTAAGAAGTGCATCTTTTGCCGGCTCAAATTATCGTGCGGCGTGCAGAGCAAGGTCAGCAAAGGAATTTTATGCAAAAATCAGCATTGTAAATGAAGAATTAGATGAAAGTCTGTTTTGGATGGAAATATTGGTTGAAACAGAAATTCTTGAGTTTAAAAATGTAAATAAATTAGTGGCCGAAGGGTCTGAATTAATGGCAATTGTTGCTAAAGCCAGAAAGTCAACTTTTAAATAATTAAGTTATTGAATTCTTCAAAATTCACTCATTCAAAATTCTATTATTCATTCATTTTAATTTCAATTATTCATTCATTAAAAAAAATATTTATGGATTTAAAAAATAAAGTCGCCTACATCACAGGCGGAAGCAAAGGAATAGGATTGGGAACGGCAAAAGTCTTATTGGACGCCGGAATGCGTGTTGCCATAAGCGGAAGAACGTTGGAAAATATTACGAAAGCCGCCGCGAGTTTGGGAGATAAATCCCAAATCATCGGGATTCAGTCCGATGTGCGGAATTTTGTAGACGAACAGACCGCAGTAGAACAGGTTTTAGATGCTTTTGGGCAAATCGATGTGGTGGTGGCAAACGCCGGTTTGGGGAATTTTGCATCGGTGGATGAAATGACGCTGGACGAATGGAACCAGATGATTGACACCAATTTGACGGGCGCATTCCATACACTGAAAGCAACAGTTGATGAGCTCAAAAAATCTGAAGGATATTACATCACGCTGGCAAGTCTTGCGGGAACCAATTTCTTTGAAAACGGCGCCGGATACAATGCTTCCAAATTTGGAGTGGTTGGCTTTACACAGGCGGCTATGCTGGATTTGAGAAAGTACAATATCAAGGTTTCGACGATTATGCCGGGTTCGGTTGCTTCGAATTTCAATAACCATATTCCAAGCAATCAGGATGCATGGAAAATTCAGCCGGAAGACATCGGGGAACTAGTTGTGGATTTACTAAAGATGAATCCACGGACTTTGCCGAGTAAAATTGAAGTTCGTCCGACAAGGCCGGATTTGAAATAATTAGTTCTTAATAATTCCTGACGGCCAGCGTCCCGACATATTTTCTTCCGTCAGCAACTCGGATGATGTACCAATAAGAACCGGAATTCGCGACTCTTCCGAGGTAAGTGCCATCCCAAACTTCTGAATTTTTATGATTCAAACGGTCGACAAATATTTTTCCATATCGGTCAAATATCTGAATATGCACGTCAGGATAATGGCTGATACCTTTGATCACCCAAGAATCATTTTTACCGTCTTGGTTCGGAGAAATAAAATTGGGAATTTCAAGTACTCCAAATTCTGCTTTGAGGGAAATACAGCCCGTGCCATCTTTGACATAAACCACATAATCGCCAGGAATTAGATTGTGGAAAACATTTGAGGATTGCCAGAAAATTCCGTCAAGACTATATTGAAATTCCGGATCGCCCGAAGCGTGAATAGTCGCAGAACCATTACCCGAAATCACAATCTCGACTATGGTTGGGATTTCTTTTATGCTAACTGTGAAGAAATCTTCGTATTGGCAATTGTTTTCATTTGTAACGGTAACCGAATATTCGCCAGGAATTGAAATCACCACAGTTTGTTGATCTTGTGGTTGGTTCAGGTCTGCGCCTTGTAATCCGTTCCATTGATAAGAACTAAAGCCAGAACCGGCATCCATAACCCAAATTCCATCTGGACAGATTTCGACGTTTGGTACATTCACAATGGGTAATTCGTATAAAATTAATTGAAATGAAACGATTTCCACACATCCCGACGTTTGAACCCGAACATAAATGGTTTGCGGATTTGAGGTGTTTTGATAAGACAAACTCAAAGGATTCAGATTCATTTCAGCGTCCCAAATGCTGTTATGATAACTCAAAACTGTTACATTTTCTGTATATAAGGCTTCTATTTCGGCTTCTTTTTCTTCCAAATTAAATAATTCCACTCCATCACTTTCCAAATCACATTTGGTAATATTTGAAACCGTTTTTATCTCGATTAGGTTTGTGTTTAAAGTTAATTCCGAATAAGAAACACATCCTTGCGGACTTTCTACCCGAACATAAATTATTTGCGGATTGATGATATTCAGATAAGGATTTGTCAAAGGATTCTCTCCCGAATGAGCATCTATAATCGTTAAATGGTAAGAAATTGTATTTCCGGTTTGTGTGGTTACCAAATTGTTGGCTTCGTTTAGATCAAACAAAGCGAGTCCGTCGCCGTTGAAATCACATTGAGTCAAAGCAGCATCCAATGCCTCTGGGAAAGCATGGATTTGGATTTCACGGGTTAATGTAAGCGTTTCTTCCGTTGTGACTACGGTTGCAATAACTGTATATGTTCCTGGCGAAGTATAGGTGTGGGTGGGATTTAATTCCGTAGAAGTATTTCCGTCTCCAAAATCCCAATTTATGCTTAAAATTTCCTGATTTGAATTAACGGAAAATGAGACTGCATTGCCCAAGCAAGTTCCGGAGTTTAGAATTTCACCCTCAAATTCGATATTGGCTCTGAAAAATGAGGTGATAAAGGGCGGAAGTCCAAAGGATACATAATGATGGGGGTTTTCTGTCGTATTAATCCGAATGGCATTTGATTGAAAATTGGCACTCAAACCCGGTTCATCTGGCGAATGAATCACAGAAAGATGACTTCCATAATAGGTTTGACCACTATAGAGAGTGGGCGAATAATATATTTTTTCGTCCAATGCCAACTGCATCGCACCTCGTGCGCGAAAAACTTGACCATTCGGCATAAAATCATCAAAAAGTGTAATGGCAGAACCGACAATATCAGTAGCATTTATATCGTACTGAACTACTTCCCCCTTTATCCACGGCATGGCTGGGTCTTCGGCATATTGTATATGGCGGTCATATTCTACGTATACATAATTTGAACTGAAAGAGAATTCGATTCCATATGGACTACCGGTTTCAGACAGTGTTACTTCATTGGAAACTGTTCCGGTTGCATCATTGAAATCATAAAGTGACGCGTATCCATTGTATTTGTTGGCAAAATCCTGATTGGTGTAAATTCCGCCTAGGTCGATTATTTCCTGCGGAATATCTTCCAGCATAAGATTACTTAAATGAGCGACAGCAATTTTTTTACCATCAGGCGAAAACTTTAAATATCCTCTTGAATTTACCGGATAAACACGTGGATCCAAATAAGGTCCTATTTGACTAATTACGGGTGAAGTATTGATTCCGGTTTCGGTTACCAAATAAGCATAAAATTTATCTTCGAAATGAGTCAAAATCCAAAAATCACGATTATTTGAGTGGACAACTGCGGTTACTTTTTCAGAGGTTAGGGGCATTAAATTATTTTCGGGAACATTATGGGGCAAGACATCTCCCAAGCCACTGTTCAACGTCATATCTACGATATAATAATTAAAACCCGTGTTGGTAGTGGATCCCGGCAAGGCTCTATCATCTGCACCTACTGTAAAAATATAGTACCAATTGAGATTTCCCGGATAAGGAACCACTATGGCAGATTGTGTGCTGGATGAATTTCCCAGTAGACTTTCACCATTGGCCATGACCATGTGATTTCGGTTATAAACCTTTCTACCATCTGTGTAAAACAAAAGATTGCCATCGGGATCAGAAATGGTTGCACAACCTTCGCCTGTTTCCAGCCGTCCGTCAAAAATCACTTCGGGTTCTCCGGAGGAAAAATTCAGGCCGCCATTCACACCAAAATACCAATACGCAGACTCAAGTTGAGCTTGGGCAAATGAGAAGGCAAAAGTGAACAGTAAGATGTAGAGTTTATTCAAACTTAAATTTTTAGTTGATGAAATCGTTGGTAATCAAATCAAAAATATTAAAAATTAACGAGTTTGGCTTTTTTACTTTTAACTAAAGATTAACTTTGCCAAAAACTTAAAAAATGTTAGTCGTATCTGCTATTCAGGAAAACAAAGAAAAAGTCATTGAAGGACTTAAAAAAAGAAATTTCAAACAATTGGAACTGGTCGATGAGGTTTTAAATACAGATGAACTTCGCCGTAAAACCCAGTTTGAGTTAGACAGTGTTTTAGCAGAATCGAATAAACTATCGAAAGAAATCGGACAGTTATTCCAACAAGGAAAAGCGGATGAAGCCAATCAGCTCAAAGAAAAAACGGCTCAGCAAAAAGTTCAGGTAAAAGAACTTCAGGATTTGCTTTCTGAATATGAAGAAAGCTTGAAATCAATGCTTTATCAGATTCCTAATATTCCCCACGAAAAAGTAGTGGCCGGTGTAAGTGCTGAAGACAATGAAATCGTATTTACAAAAGGGGATGCTTCACCAAAACCCGATGCTTTACCACATTGGGAATTGGCCAAAAAGTTTAATCTGATTGATTTCGAATTGGGTGTGAAAATCACAGGCGCAGGGTTCCCTGTTTATTTGGGAAAAGGCGCAAGGTTGCAACGCGCTTTGATTCAATATTTTCTGGATAAAAATACCGAAGCCGGTTATACAGAAGTGATTCCGCCGTTTGTGGTAAATGAGGCATCTGGTTTTGGAACAGGGCAATTGCCCGATAAAGAAGGGCAGATGTACTATGTAAACGAAGATAATTTGTACCTGATTCCGACTTCAGAAGTGCCGGTGACCAATATTTTCCGAGAAGAATTATTGGATGCTTCGCAATTGCCCATCAAGTTGACATCTTATTCGCCCTGTTTCCGTCGTGAAGCCGGAAGCTATGGAAAAGACGTTCGCGGACTGAACCGTTTGCATCAGTTCGAAAAAGTAGAAATAGTACGTATAGAAAAACCGGAAAATTCTTATGAAGCTTTGGAAACCATGGTCGAACATGTAAAAGGATTGTTGGAAGATTTGGAATTGCCTTACCGTATTTTGAGATTATGTGGTGGTGATACCGGATTTGCATCGGCCATGACCTATGATTTTGAAGTATTTTCAGCTGCGCAGGAAAAATGGCTAGAAGTAAGTTCAGTTTCCAATTTTGAAACGTTTCAAGCCAACCGCCTGAAACTTCGTTACAAAGCTGAAGGGAAAAATGAACTTTGCCATACGCTGAACGGAAGTGCGCTTGCTTTACCGCGCATTTTGGCATCCATTCTGGAAAACCATCAGCAGGCCGACGGAAGCATTTTGATTCCAGAAAAATTAAGAGCTTATACAAGATTTGATAAAATCGATGCATAAAAGACAAGGGAACCCAAGTGGTTCCCTTTTTTATTTTGTAACTTTCTGAATTAAAAATCAAATTCAATGAACTTAGAAGATCTGCACAAAGAGTCGGACAAAGAAGTATCGGCCGCTAAACTTTTTACGAGTGACAAAGGAATTGTGACGGCAATCCAACTGAAAAAAGACGGGATATTGAAAGAACATATTACCAAAATTCCAGCCTTGTTGTTGTGCATTTCCGGGAAAACCCTTTACGAGGAAGAAGATCAGAAAATTGAATTATTGCCCGGAGATTATGTAAACATCCGACCTTTTGTCAACCATTGGCTGACTGCCGGAGAGGATTCGCAGCTTATATTGATTCGTTGATTTTTTTGATTATACTAGAGTTCGTTGACTTAAAAAATAAAAACATAATTTTTCCAACCCTTATAGTACATGTTTTATGGTTGTTTTAATATACTTTTAAGATTTATTCGGGTTCCAATTATTATTTAGAAGTCACACTATTGAGATGAGATTATCTCCAAATAACAAAATTATTTGAGAAGTTTTCTGATCTACTTACTGGTGTTTGATCGCCATCTGTTATTTTTGGAACTTCATATTTCATATAGTACAAAAGTTCTGAAATAGAAACACTTCCATCTCCATCACTGTCTGCTTTCTTATCGGATAAAGCTTGTTTTAAACTATACGTAAATGCTCCATTTTTTAATCCGTAAAATTCATAGGATTTTTCAAACCCCCTAGAAGATGCAAGGACTGTAGTTCCTGTGTTCATTCTTAAATCAGAAAAAATCGTCTGCATTAACTCAAAAGAGTTATGCATATTAGTTGGTCTTAAATTTAGGCTTGAAGAAGACCGGTTGAATTTTTTTTCAGGGTTTGAATCGGCAGCGGTTGTATTGGCATCTATTATTTCTTCCACACTACTTTTATCAATTTCTCCACTAAAGCATGCGTCAAGGAATATCAGTTTATTTAGAGAAGGTATTCCATCCATAAGCCCTTCAATATCATAGTATGAAATACTATTGGTGTTAATTTTACCTTTAAAATCTGTAGAATAAGCAGAAAGATAATAGTCCTGGTTTTTATCCAGAATACCGTGTCCGGCAAAGAATATAATTACAAAATCTTCAGGACGTGTCTTCTTTAGATTTTCTTTCAAGGCCAATATGTTTTTTTTGACAACTTTCTCATCGGTGTATATATACGGTATGACTTTCTCATACATTTCAGATTGGTTGAAAAGTTCAACAATATCATGGGCATCTTTGGCGGGGAATTCTAAGTTGTTTTCACTTTGTTTGAATTTTCCGGAGCCAATACTAATGAGATGAAGATTTGGTTTTACGGCTTTGGATTTTCTGTTTACATTCAAAAAAGAACGAGAGCTTTCTACCCCGGCGGTATTCATAACAGAGATGGTTATTGAGTTTTTGCCTGATACTATGGGAATGGTAATTGGAACTTCTCCTGATTGAATTTGTTTAGCATCTAAATTTTTTCCTTTGGTTCCATACACAGGGACTCCGTTTACGGTAACAAAAATTTTATCTATTTTATCCTTTTTGCTTTCTGAACGTATGGTTAAATTTAGTTTTTCCGTTTCGATATCTTGTAAGTTTTCAGGAAGCCCTTTGATCTCAATAATTTCAGGAATACTCATTTTTTGATAATTATCAGTGAGTTCTGGGTCTTTGATCCCCAAATGTTGAATCCTTTTTTTGTAAGCATTATTGAAAAATCTGATATTTTCATCCGGTGTATATCCTAAACTCCTCAGTACTTTATCGGGTCGGTTTAATCGCACATCAAATTGGGATATTTCATAGGTCTTTCCATCACTGAAAAACCACAAACCATCATTTGTATATTTATTGGTCATATAATAACCATCTTTGTCAATTATAGTGTGTGTTTTGGGGTCAATTGCTAAAAAGTCGGCAACAGTTTCACCTGTATTGAAATCTATATACTTTACTAATTTATCAAAGTCAACTCCTATAATGTGTTTTTTGTCTGGTGAAACTTGGATATCATAAAGGATAGTTAATTCTTGATTTATCTGTGTAATGTAAGAAGGGTAATTTATATCCCATAAATAAATAATACCATCAGTTCCGGCAGTTACAAATTGTTTATCGTTAACAAAAGCTGCAGATGTAATTGCGGTATGCATATTTTTAGCGATAATGCCCATTTTTAACCCTTTTCCATGTTCAAACGTATAAATTACTTTTCTAGATGGTATGTCGAAAATTCCTCCTGTCCCGTCAAATAATGTAAAGAGTAGTTTAGTTTGGTCTTCTGAAAGTTTTGATTCAGTAATTAAGGTTTTGAACTCCTGGCCGGTTCCTTTTCTTTTAAAATCAATTTTTTCCAATAACTTACCGTTCAAGTCATAGAAAGCAAAAATGAGGTCTTTCTTTCCAGGGCTTTCTCTTGTTCCCAACACGGAAAGGATTTTATTTTCATTTTTAAGATAAACCGGATTATGAGCCCAATAAACATTTTTCTTCTTTTTTTGGTTAAGATTCAAATCAGTAATTGTGGGAGATTGAGCATTATGGAACTTTATAAGTTTATTGTTAACTAAAAAAGAGTGAGGATCTCCTGGGAGCATAGTGGAATACCAAGTATGAAGATTATCTTCAAATGTGTATTTATATGCTGGAGCTAAAGTGTTTTTATTATAGAGAATTATTTCTTTTTGAGGTTTTCCTGTGCAAACAGAATCATTAAAAAAACTAACCCCAACTATATATTTGTCATCAGGTGAGATCGAGAAATTTCGCATCCCAAAAACTAAATCTCGGTCTGTTTGCCATTTCACGATTGCTCCATTTCTTATAGTCTCAAGACAATCATATGCGTTGTTTAAAAGGTCAATTTTGCCTAATTCCATATTGAAGACAAAAGCGTTGTTGGTTGCTTTTGGTATAAGTAAAGTATGTTTATTAAGGAATAATGGGGCATTTAATCTGTAAGAACCATCAAGTGGTAAAACAGATTTAATAGTCTTGTTTGCAATGTCGTGAATCACAATGTCTCTTGTGTATTCAACCATCAATGTTTGGTCTTCGGATATATCTGCAAGATATCCCCCGTTAAAATTTCCGGGTTGGTAGGGGGTGTCATCATACCACAACTTTCTATTCCCACTTTTATACGTTGCAATAGTTTCATCTGAATTAAAATCTTTGATGTCTATCGCAAAACCCTTTGGCGTGTTTAAATTATCAGAAAGATAGATGTTCTTTGAATGGTTGGAGAGCCTATAAAGAAAGGGTATTCCTACAGAATAATTTGCAGAATCTAAAAGAGGTAGTCTGCTTTCAACTTCTTTTTCAACAAGATTGGTTTTAGGATCTATGATCAATATTTTTTGTTTAGCTGTTTGTATTCCAGCTTTTTTGTCTTTTTCAGACATCAAGGCATTCTGTACAATTAATTTTCCATTGGCAATACTTAATTTTTCCACTCTTCTTAACTCAGGGATTTTTAACAAGTATTTCTCGTCGAGATATGTTTTTGCTGGTTGAGATGGGATTTTATTAAGTGGTATAGTGTATATTCCTTTTGTAATGGTTAAAAAATACAAAGTTTCTGTCTCATCATGCCAAGCAACTTTTTGTAAATTGGGAACTTTGGTAAGTGGATTTGCCATTAATCCCACGATGAGTTGGGCGTTCTCGTTTTCAAAAAGTTTAGGTACAGTTATGTATTTTATGTCAACTGCTATTCCATCTGAATTAAGAATAGAAACGATTATCCAATCAGGAGAATCAGGAGATTGGCTAAGAAGGATGAAACCATCCTTCTTAAAAAGCGCATAAGAATGAAATAGGTTTTCAACAGGTGGTGGAAAATACATTTCGATATCGTCTGTATAAATATTATACAAGTAATATCCACCTTCGGGAAATTTGGGAATAAGGATCTTTTTTCCATCCTCTGAAACAGAGTGTTCAGGTATCATCAACAGTCCTAAATGATCATTTTTAATAGCTCGGAATTTTCTGACAATCTTATTTGACTTAAGATCCCAAAAAATATACTCTCCTAATTGTGTATAGCCCATTAAGAATTCATTTCCTTTAAGTAGCTCAAAAGATAGTGGAGATTCCATAGAAAAGCCGTTTTGATAAACGACACTTGGATTCAGATGCTGTGCCTGCAAATGGACAAAGAATAAGGAGGTGAGGAGAAAAGTAGAGATAAGTTTATTCAAAATATAAAGTTTTATTATTCGAAATTAAGTAGATGAAAGTTGCTCTCAATGAATGAAATCCAATCGGTTTTTCCATAATAAATTTCTATGTACTGCTTCAAAACTGATTTTCTTTCTTCATCATTTTGAGCAATACTTCCGACTTGTTCAAGTTCTATTTTTATATCAGAAAATTTAGTAAAAACTATATGGAAAATAGCTAATTGCGTAGTTGTGTTTTTGTCTAAATCATCGTAGAAAAGTGTAACAGGACTGAGGGTTTCCAAGCCGTTGTGTTTACCATCGACAAAAAATAATTCCTCAGTGAAATTAAGAGATATTTTATCTTTATTTATGCTGTACTTGATTTTCTTAAATATATTTTCTCCATCAAAATTGTATTTTATATAAAAATATTTCTTTTGGATTTCAACAGGTTTTATAAAATCTATACCTATAAGCAAACTGTCTATAATAAGCATGGGTGTACTCACATTGTCTTTATATTCAAAATTTTGAATTATTTGTGCAAGTGATCCATAACCTGCTCCTCTGCTTTGTGTTTTTATAACAATTTTTTGAGGGATAAAAGTAGATTTCAATTCTCTTTCAATTGGTGAATCGGGAGGACTCTGACTTGCTTTGACTTTGAGGGGATTGGACTTATTCGTAATTTCATAAATATTTCCTTTTTCCTTCACTCTAATAACGCTTCTAGAATTCATAAACTGAAAGTCATCATCTTTAGTAATAGTTTGTCCTTGTTTTACAAAATCTTGTAATCGTTCCAGGTACACACCCTGCGGATTATTAATTACTTGATATTGTGCAGAAATATTTGAAAATGGAACTAAGAAAAAAAGTAGGATTATATATTTCATAATGAAAATTTAAATTATGAGAAATTAGTGTTCTTATTAAGTTTCCAATCATCTTTAATTCGGATTAAAAGTCGGAAAAGAATCAACCAAAACACAAGCGGAAGTACCTCAAATGAGAAATTGAAAAACCAATAGGATAGTGTAGAGATCACTATAATGATGACTGTATCTATCGATATTTTTAAGGTTGAAAAAAGAATTGAATAGCTGTATTTTAGTTTTGATAATTTTCGACTTGAACTTTCATCTTTTCGTTTACTCATTTTCCACATAATAAATGCAGTATATGCTGTAAATGAGATAAATAAAAAAATAATATGAGGCAATTGTATTTGTGAATTATTATCAGTTATATTTTTATAAAGATTGTATTGAACCAAAGGGCCGGGCATTTCACCAAACGCAGTTTGAACAATGTCTGTTTCAAAATCACCGATTACAATGATTTTGTCATTTGCATATGAATTTAATGCTTTCGGGTAGTTTAAAACATCGTACATATTCCAAAGGCTAATAGTGTTTTGAGAAGTTTGTAAGGTATCTTGAATGGTCAAGTATGGATCAAGTTTTTGATAATTTAATCTCTTAGAGGAATCAATTCCTCTTAACCATAAATAGCTTTCGTTTAATTGATTACCCGTTTGTGCCTCGTAAACAGCTAGTGCTAAGGTTTTTTGTGAATTGCCATCAATCATTCTGAATTTCAAGGCATTGTCTGAAACATTTTCTAAGCCATTTTTTATATAGGTATAACTTGTGGTTCCTCCATACGGCAGATTGATTTTACTTGGTAAATTAGGGTCAATGGCAAATGCTATATTAGGTAGTGAATCAATTACTGAATTCAACTTTTGGTCATCATTTGTGGGGTAATCAAAAATTATATCGCAAATTATATATTTATAATTTGTGTTTTTAAGCAAATTAAAAAGAGAAGCCAACCGGCTTCTATCGGTAATTACAGTGCGTTTTTTTGAAATAGAATCTTCAACAATTGTTTTATCTCTGCTTACATTTATAAACATTACTTCTTCAAATGCTTCTTTACGTTGTTCCTTTCCTTTATTTATGTAGGAATGTTTTGTAAGTGATTGCCATTTCAGAATTTGGTTGTCAATTTGAAATGAGAAAGAGGTAGATGACCAGATAAAAACCAACATTGTCATCAGGAATGCATTTAAAACAATAAACAGCCCATTCTTTGTGCCTGTCTTTTGCATAGTAGTTGAGAGTAAAGAGTATTTGTACAATTGTAAATATAGAAAATTAAATTAAAGAGCCACATTCTCTTTTAGGGAAAACAAATTTATCCTTAAATACATGGCTTACTTTGCACGGGATAGTTAATAAAGAAAAGAAGTAGCGGGAACAGTCCCGAAGCATCGGGGAACCTATGTGCTCCGCGGAGCATAAGAGCATGAAGATCTAAATATTAGGTACAAAAAAAAGAGAACCAATTTCTTGATTCTCTTTTCGCTTAGTAGCGGGAACAGGACTCGAACCTGTGACCTTCGGGTTATGAGCCCGACGAGCTACCTACTGCTCCATCCCGCGATTTGGACTGCAAAGATATAACAATTATTTTAATTGCACAAAAATTATACCTT
>JAEWHB010000050.1 GCA_023388015.1 Bacteroidota bacterium | reverse complement strand
AATGCAGGCGGAATTCCGGAGGTGAATATCGATGGCGAAACCGGATTTGTTTTGCCGATAGGCGATGTGGAAGGGATGGCAGAAAAAGCAATCTGGTTATTGAAAAATCCTGAAAATCTCCAAAAATTCAAAAGAAATGCCAAACAACAAGCTTTGAAATTTGACGAGAAAAACATCATTCCCATGTATGAAGAATTGTACTATTCGGTCCTTGAAAAAGTGAAATAAATCTTAAAATTGAAGCGGTTTAATTCTATTGAATTAATTAAGAATTAGTCTAAACTACTGTCAGAGCGGAATAGAATGACATTTTTCATTGTTAAGAGATTTTAACTTTTCTAAATTTGTTTTCGTTTCAACAATAATCTGCTCTATGGCAACAGAATCTTTATTCCGGTCATCCATCGGAAAGAAATTTGCAATGGCTTTGTCAGCTTTGTTTTTGCTGATATTTCTATTGCAACATTTTATCATCAACTCATTGGCGGTGATATCACCTGCGGCGTTTAACGAAGCCTCCCATTTTATGGGGTACAATCCTATAGTACAATATGTAACTCAACCCATTTTGATTTTTGCGGTTGTTTTTCACTTTGTCATGGGGTTCATTCTGGAAATTCAGAACAGAAAGGCGAGAGGCCCTGTAGCGTATGCAATGAACAAACCGCAGGGAAATTCCACTTGGTCTTCCCGAAATATGATCTGGAGCGGATTGGCAATTTTGGCCTTTTTGGTGCTTCACCTGATTGATTTTTGGGTGCCAGAGATGAATTATAAATACATCGCAGCAGAGCTGCCGGATGCCGAGCGTTACCATGAAGAATTAATGCATAAATTTCAGAATCCTTGGAGAGTTTTGGCTTATATAGTAGCATTCTTTCTTTTGATGATGCATTTGTTACACGGATTCCAGTCTGCGTTTCAATCCATTGGTGCAAGACACAGAAAATATACACCTTTCATCAAAGCATTTGGGAAAGTATTTGCAATCGCAATTCCAATCGGATTTATGCTGATTGCCATTTTCAGTTACCTTAAAAATATTGAAGTTTTATGAGCAAATTAGATTCAAAAGTACCTGCAGGAGATATTTCGCAGAAATGGAGTAATCACAAAGCACATTTGAATTTGGTTGCTCCCAATAACCGCGACCGGATTGAAGTCATCGTGGTCGGAACCGGACTTGCCGGTGGCTCTGCCGCCGCAACGCTGGCAGAATTGGGTTATAAAGTTAAAGCCTTTTGCTATCAGGATTCTCCACGACGTGCGCACTCCATTGCGGCACAAGGAGGTATCAACGCAGCGAAAAATTATAAAGGAGACAACGATTCGGTTTATCGTTTGTTTTATGATACAATTAAAGGAGGTGATTACCGTGCACGCGAAGCAAACGTTCATCGTTTAGCAGAAGAATCGGCAAATATCATCGACCAGTGTGTAGCACAAGGTGTTCCTTTTGCACGTGATTATGGCGGATACCTGGACAACCGTTCATTTGGTGGGGTACAGGTCAGCCGGACTTTTTATGCGAAAGGACAAACCGGACAGCAATTATTGCTGGGTGCTTATTCCGCAATGAACCATCAGATCGGACTGGGAAGAATCCAAATGTACAACCGTCACGAAATGCTGGATCTGGTAATTGTAGATGGAAAAGCCCGTGGAATCATCGCAAGAAACCTTGTAACAGGAGAAATTGAAAGACATTCGGCGCATGCGGTTGTGATTGCTTCGGGTGGATACGGAAATGTTTATTTTCTTTCTACCAATGCGATGGGATCCAATGCTACGGCAGCCTGGAAAATCCATAAAAAAGGAGCTTATTTTGCAAATCCTTGTTATGTGCAAATCCACCCGACTTGTGTTCCGGTACACGGAGCCAATCAGTCCAAACTGACTTTGATGTCGGAATCGCTTCGTAACTCAGGAAGAATCTGGGTTCCCAAAAAAATAGAAGATGCAATTGCCATTCGGGAAGGAAAGAAAAAACCTACCGAAATAGCAGAGGAAGACCGCGATTATTATCTGGAAAGAAGATATCCTGCTTTCGGAAACTTAGTGCCGCGTGACGTAGCTTCCAGAGCTGCAAAAGAACGTTGTGATGCAGGTTTTGGAATTGAAAATAACGATACCAAAGAAGGCGTTTTCCTTGATTTCTCAACAGAAATTAAGAAAAAAGGACGTGAGGTTGCTTATGCAAATGGTAACCATAATCCGACCGATCAAGAAATTGAAAAACTGGGTAAAAAATGGATTGAGGACAAATACGGAAACCTTTTCCAGATGTACCAAAAAATTACCGATGATAATCCGTATGAAACGCCCATGAAAATTTATCCGGCGGTTCACTATACGATGGGAGGCGTTTGGGTTGATTATAACCTGATGAGTACAATTCAGGGTTGTTATGTTTTGGGAGAAGCCAATTTCTCTGATCACGGAGCCAACCGATTGGGAGCTTCAGCATTGATGCAAGGACTGGCCGATGGTTATTTTGTTTTGCCTTACACCATTGCAGATTATCTGTCTTCTGATATTCGAACCGGAAAAATACCGACTGATTCTCCAGAATTCGATCAGGCTGAAAAAGCGGTTAAAGATCAGATCAATTCATTTATAAATAACAAAGGAAACCGTTCGGTAGATAGTTTCCACAAAGCTTTGGGTCACATTATGTGGAACAAAGTGGGGATGGGAAGAAACGAACAAGGTTTGAGAGAAGCGATCAAGGAAATTGCAGAATTAAGAGAAGAATTCCATAAAAATGTGTACGTTCCCGGAACTTCAGACGAATTAAATCCGGAATTGGAAAAAGCCATTCGTGTGGCGGATTTTATGGAGCTCGGACAATTGATGGCAATGGATGCTTTGCAGAGAAACGAATCTTGTGGAGGACATTTCCGTGAGGAATACCAGACCGAAGAAGGAGAAGCAATGCGTGACGACGAGAATTTCACATTTGTAGGCGCTTGGGAATATCAGGGCGAGGACATCAACCGTGAAGTTATGCACAAAGAAGAATTGAAATATGAATTCATTGAGCTGAAAGCGAGAAGCTACAAATAAACGAAACTCGAAATTCGAACTTCGTATATCGTAAATAAACAGACTATGGCATCAAAAAATATAAACATCACTTTGAAAATTTGGAGACAAAAAAGTTCCAAAGCCAAAGGACAAATCGAAACATATAAACTGAACGATGTTTCTACCGATAGTTCATTTCTTGAAATGTTGGATCAGTTAAACGAACAATTGATTGTGGAAGGCAAAGAACCCGTTGCATTTGACCACGATTGTCGTGAGGGAATCTGCGGAATGTGTTCGTTGTACATCAACGGACGCGCACACGGTCCCGATACCGGAATTACCACTTGTCAGTTGCATATGCGTATGTTCAAAGATGGCGAAACGATTTACGTAGAGCCATGGAGATCGGTTGCTTTTCCGGTAATCAAAGACTTGGTTGTGGACAGATCTTCATTTGAAAGAATCCAGCAGGCAGGAGGTTTTGTTTCGATCAATACTTCGGGAAATACCATTGATGCCAACAGTTTGCCGGTTCCGAAATACGATGCAGACCGTTCGTTTGATGCTGCGGCTTGTATCGGATGCGGTGCATGCGTAGCGACTTGTAAAAATGGTTCGGCTATGTTGTTTGTCGGAGCCAAAATTTCCCAGTATGCACTCTTGCCCCAAGGGAAAGTGGAAGCAGCCAGAAGAGCACAAAATATGGTGGCGCAGATGGATATTGAAGGTTTTGGAAACTGTACCAATACCGGCGCTTGTGAAGTGGAATGTCCAAAAGGAATTTCTTTGGAAAACATCGCAAGAATGAACCGCGAATTCCTGAGTGCAAAAATAGGATCAGAAGAATAATTGGTTTTTATAAATTAATCTATTACTAAGCCGGCGGAAATCTCCATCGGCTTTGTTTTTTGTAGTAAATTCGTTTTATGGATTTAAACAAAATTTTTGAAAATAATGAAAAGTGGATTTCTGACCGTTTGGCCACAGATCCCGAATATTTTAAAAAACTCTCCAACGGACAAAATCCGGAAGTGCTTTATATCGGTTGTTCCGATAGTCGAGTGAGTGCCGAAGAGTTAATGGGCGCCTGCCCGGGCGATATTTTCGTGCATCGAAACATTGCCAATATGGTCATCAGCATTGATCTCAATATGATGTCGGTAGTGAATTATGCCGTTAATTCCCTCGAAGTAAAACATATCGTGGTTTGTGGTCATTACCTTTGTGGAGGTGTGAAAGCTGCTATGGAAGCCAAAGATTTGGGAATTTTAAATCCCTGGCTGAGAAACATCCGCGATGTTTATCGGATGCATAAAGAGGAACTAAATGCCATTACAAATGAAACCGACCGATACAATCGTTTGGTCGAATTAAACGTAGAAGAACAATCCTATAATTTGTTGAAAACAGCTGCTGTTCAGAAAGCACATCTGAAAAGAGGTCTTAAACTTCACGGTTGGGTTTTCGATATGCAAAACGGAAAACTCATCGACTTGAAAATCGATTTCAAGAAAAAGCTTGAAGAAATTATGGAAATTTATAATCTGGGCGAATGAAAAAATCCGAAATCCGAATAGAATTAGGCTATTATCAGAATTATCTTGAATTGCTTGATGATTTACCAATTTTGGAAGCACTTGAAAAATATGCCGAAGAAATCCGAAATTTAAATAAAGAAGCATTGAATGCGCTTGAAGGAAAAGTGTATGCGCCGGGAAAATGGACGGTAAAAGAAATTTTACAGCATCTGATTGATTGGGAGCGGATTTTTTCTTATCGCGCTTTGGTGTATGCCCGTAATGATGGTGGGATCACGCCCGGACACGATCAGGAAATTATGACCAATAATTCAAATGCAAATTCAAAAAGTCTGGAAAGAATCTTGGAAGATTTTCAAACTGTAAGAACCTCCACAATTTCACTTTTTCAGAGTTTTGATCAAGTGGATTTGTTACGCGAAGGTAAAAATTACAATATGAAAATGAATCCGCTCGGGATGGGGTTTATCATTCTTGGACATCAGGTTCATCATTTCAAAATCATCAGGGAAAGATATTTGCCACTTTAAAATAGCCATGAGATTTATTATAATTATTTTGCTATTAACTTCTTTTACTAGCTTGTTGGGGCAACTTCATCCAAAAGACATTGAATATTTCAGCAAAATTGGTAAGGAACAAGGGATGTTGAAAATTGATTCTTTGATCAACCTCACACCTGACAAGAAAGAAATCATTTTTGTAAAAGCCATGATATTATCAAGTATATATCAGGATAATGAAGGTGCGATAAATACTTATAAGGAGTTTTTAAAATTAAGTAATGATTCAATAGCCAATGCTGGTGCACTTGGAAATATTGCGAACAATTATTATCAATTAGGAAACATTGAGGAGGCAAGGAAATCTTTAGATAAAGGATTAAAACTGAATTCTGAAAATCCTTATTTATTGCATCAGAGAGGATTAGTAATTGAAGAAAAATCTATGGATTCTTTAAAAATTCAAGAAGGATATTACAAGAAATCCTTAGAAAAAATGTATAAATTAGGTGTTGATAAAAAGGATTCAACCTTAGAGCCTATGATCTTAGGTAATATAGGTTTTAATTTATATCACCAAAAAAGATTTGAAGAATCTATATCCTATTTAGAAAAGTCTCTTTCCATAGATAATACAACCGTAAACGTTTTGAATAATTTAGGAAATGCCCTTCAGAGATTGGGAATGTATGAAGAAAGTCATGAATATTATGACCAAGCATTAAAAATTAACCCAAATTATTTATTTTCAATTAACGGCAAAGCAAATTCTTATTTTAAAATGTATGATCTTAATTCTGCCTGTCGAAATTGGAAAAAGGTAATTAATTTGGGTTATGTTTTTCTCGAAGAATGGAGAGATCAATATGATATAGAAGATCCAAAAATATTGATATCAGAATTCTGTAAAAACTAATTTTCTATTTCTTTTTTATCCTATACAACTTACCGCTATCAGTCACTGCATAAAGCATTCCGTCGTGATAGGCAACATCGCGGAAACGCTCGTTTTCTTCAGTTAATAATCTCTCTTCACCTACCACTTTATTTCCTTCAATGACAACTCTCGCAATATGTTGACTGCTGAGTCCACCGATGAATAAATTATTTTTCCATTCAGGAATTGCATCTCCGGCGTAGAAAACCATTCCGCTTGGCGATAGTACCGGATCCCAATAATAAACCGGCTGTTCCATTCCTTCTTTTTGCTGAATAGGTGGCGTCCCAATTTCTTGTCCGCCATATTCGATTCCATACGTAATCGTCGGCCAACCATAATCTTTCCCCGCTTGAATCAGGTTTAATTCATCACCACCGCGCGGCCCCATTTCTGTTTCCCAAAGTTCACCGGTTTCCGGATGCAAATCTATGCCTTGAGCATTTCGGATTCCATAAGCATAAATTTCAGGCATTGCATCAGCATTGTTTAAGAAAGGATTTCCGGGAGCTGGTTTTCCGTCTTTTGTGATTTTAAATATTTTCCCAAGTCCCGATTTCAAATCCTGCGCCTGAACGCGACCTTCGATGATAGAGCGTTCTCCGGTGCTCACAAACAAATGTCCGTCTTTATCAAAAATCATTCGTGAACCATAATGTTTATCACTGTCCAAAGTAGGCGTAGCACGAAATATAACGCTTACGTTTTCAACTTTTCCGGCTGCTTGGTTCAGTTTTCCTTTGGCAACTGCCATCAGATTTTTGCCATCAGATTGTTTTTCTGCATAAGACCAATAAATCATTTGATTATTTCCAAAATCCGGATCCAGCGCAACATCCAGCAAACCACCCTGACCGCGGTCATCTACTTCAGGAAAACCTTCAATGGTTTTATTTTTTTCTCCGTCTGCACTGTAAATCTGCATATTGCCGGATTTTTCCGTAATCAACAAACGTCCGTCAGAAAAAGGAATGACTGCCCAAGGGCGCTTCAAATCCGTTGCAATTTTGTCCACTTGATATTCGGTTGTGGTTTTTACACCGGCAACTCGGGTTTGTCCTTCAAAAGCAGGTTTATAATCGGTATTGGCTGCTTTGGTTTCCACCGGAGGAAGATTTTCGGTTTCTTCCGATTGGGTCTGATCTTGAGCTGTCGAATTTTTGGGATTACAGCTTATGAAAAAAGCAAAAGCAAGTCCCATCGATAAATAATTGGATATTTTCATGATGAATGATTTAGCGGAATTTTCGCAAAAACCATTCCATCAAATATTTAACTAAATTGATGTGTTTTATTTGGGCGTGTATCGGGCTGCTCCGGGGTTCCGTCTCGGCTCAGCCGAGACCAGCTCACGCTGCCCTGCGTATCCCGCACGCGAATATCTAACAATCCTAATAGGACTTCAAACCCTTAAGGGGGCCTCAATATTTCCAAAGTTTCAATAATTTCTCTTCAAACTCAGCATCCGGCATAAACTGTTTTTCCAGTTCTGCATCAAAAGGAACTGGCGTATTCATGCTTCCCACACGGAATACCGGTGCATCCAATTCTTCAAAAATTTCTTCTGAAATTACCGCCGAAATTTCGCCACCAAATCCGCTGATTAAAGTATCTTCATGCAAAACAATTGCTTTTCCGGTTTTTCGGACGGAATCCAAAACCGTTTCTTTGTCCCAGGGAATCAAAGTCCGTAAATCAATGACTTCTGCATCGATTTCAGGGTGTTTTTTCAAAGTTTCCAAAGCCAGATGAACGCCCATTCCATAAGTTATGATGGTCAAATCTTCTCCCTTTCGATGAATTCTCGCCTTCCCGAAAGGAACGGTGTAAAATCCTTCCGGAACCATGCTTTTCAAACTTCTGTACAATTTTTTATGCTCGAAAAACATAACAGGATTAGGGTCAGCAAAGGATTGTAATAACAAACCTTTGGCGTCTTCAGGTGTAGCCGGATAAACCACTTTCAGTCCCGGAACTTTTGTAAACCATGCTTCTGTGGATTGGGAATGATAAGGTCCGGCAGCTACGCCGCCGCCCGTCGGCATTCGTACAACCACATCAGCATTTTGGTTCCAGCGATAATTGGCTTTTGCGAGATTATTTACAATCTGATTAAAACCTTCGGTCACAAAATCGGAAAACTGCATTTCCACCATCGATTTTTGTCCGCGGATGGACAACCCTAAACCGGCTCCCAAAATGGCCGCTTCGCAAAGCGGCGTATTTCTTACACGATCTGCGCCGTAATTGTCCAGAAAACCTTCGGTTACTTTAAAAGCACCACCGTATTGGGCAATGTCCTGACCTATCAGAATTAATTCCGGATATTGTTTCATCGCTTCGTCCAAACCTTCGGAAATTGCATCGATGAACCTTAATTCACGCTGAGTTTCTATTTTTTTGGGAAGAATTTCTTCATTGGAAAAAGAAGCATAAACGTCCTTGAGTTCGGTTTCTTTATGGGGAATGATCTTCGGTAAATTATCGGCGAATTCCAGTTCGCTTAAAACAAATTCACTTAATTCCGTTCGTAAACTTTGAATGGATTCATCGGTCAGAATTCCTTTTTCTTTCAATAGATTTTCAAATTGTAAAATCGGATCTTTGGCTTCCCAGGATTCGATCAATCCTTCCGGATAATAAGCCGTTCCCGATGCTTCTTCGTGTCCGCGCATACGGAAAGTCATACACTCAATCAAAACAGGACGTGGGTTTTCACGGATTTCTTCGGCCCAATGTTTTACAGTTTCATAGACTTCCAAAAAGTTGTTTCCATCGATGGAAACCGCATCGATTCCATAGCCGATGCCTTTGTCAGCAAAGGATTTCATCCGAAACTGTTCAGAAGAAGGCGTGGAAAGTCCCCATTGGTTGTTTTCCACAATGATGATGACAGGCAATTGCCAAACGGCAGCCACATTCACTGCTTCGTGAAAATCGCCTTGACTTGCACCACCGTCGCCGGTAAAAACCAAAACGGCTTCTTTATTTTTTTGGAGTTTATTGGCCAGCGCAATTCCGTCTGCAACGCCCATTTGGGAGCCAAGATGCGAAATCATTCCTACGATTTTATATTCGTTCGTTCCGAAATGGAAAGAACGGTCACGACCTTTGGTAAAACCTTCGGCTTTTCCCTGAAATTGAGCAAAGAGTCGGCGCAAAGGAATTTCACGCGCTGTAAAAACCCCGAGATTCCGGTGCATCGTCAACATATATTCGTCCGGGTTCATCGCCAAAGCAGTTCCCACAGAAATTCCTTCCTGACCCCAGGAGGAAAACCATTTGGAAATTTTTCCCTGGCGCAGGCCGATGAGCATTCGCTCTTCAATCATACGTGGAAGGAGTAATTTTTTATAGAAATCTAAGTATTCTTGATCTGTATAGGAATGCGGTTTCATCAACTTCAATTTGCGTTCAAAATTAGGTTATTTCCTAATTCGGAAAAAATAAAAAACCCGCTAAAGAGAACTTAACGGGTTTAGATTTATAATTTGATAATATTATTTTTCCAAAGATTTTTCTATGGCGCGCATTTCGTCTTCTTTGTCAAACATTTCGGCTGCCTGATAAGCTTGACGCAATGTTTTGGCTGCATCGTAATTGGTTTTATCTAACTCAAAAGCTTTTTCTAAATTAGGAATAACTTCTTTGTAAAGGTCTTTTCTTTTCTGTGAATATTCCTGATAGGTTTTCTTCTCTTTTGCAGAATTTCCAAGATTTGCATTCATAATATCAACATATTCCTTTTCAGGCTTGATTTTTACCAATGCAAGGTTAGTATAAGCATTCTTCATTTTTGGATCTAACTGAACAGCTTTTTCAAAATTCTGAATGGCTTCAGCATCCTTTCCTGAATTCATCTGGATGACACCAATGTTGTAAAAATTATTGGCGTTATTTGGATCGATTTTCGTGTTTTGAATCAGCTTTTGAAGAAATTTATCCTCATTTCCTGAATTATGTAAAACATTACCTACCAATGTTTGAATTTCATTGTCGTTGGGGAATTTATCAGAAATTTTTTCAACTACATCGTCATATTTTTTCAATCCACTCAAAACACGCAGTGTATAAGTGTATAAATCTTTTTCAACCGATGGTGTTTTTACTTCTTTAACGCCGGCTACAAGTCCAAGTTTTGCCTGCATATCGGCATCGTTTTTTGAGTTAAAAGAAACATCTTCACCGGTTTCTTTGTTTTGGGCAACCCAAGAAGTGGAAACACCGGTATATCCTTCGTTGATCAATTCCTTATAAGTGTCAAAAGCTTTCTGAAAGTTTTCGGCTTTATGATAACTCAATGCGGCGTTATATTTAAACAGTCCGGCATCACCTCCAATGGCTTTTACCAAATAGGAAGCTTCAAGGAATTTGTCACCTGCAAGGTTGGAGTTATTGCCCTGATAAGCGGTGTTGGCTTGCTGTAAAACCGATTCAGCCTGGGTTCTTAACTGATTCTGAACCTTTAATAAAAGATTTGGCGTCAGTTTTTCTTCTTTAGGTTTTGCATAATTATCATTTGCTGCAGCGGCATCTGCTTCAGCTTTTGTCGCGAAATACTCGTTTTGCTTGGAAGTTTTATTTCTGACGGAATACATGGTTCCGTTTTCATATTTTCCGACTTCGCCAAACATTTTGGCCGCTTCAATTGAATTTCCTTCTTTCAGCGCAACCTGACCTGCGGCATAATAATATTTGGCTTTGGATTCCGGACTGATGGTATTTGTGTTGATTTGAGAAGCAACTTTTGCCAGTTCCGTTTTTGCGCCGGCAATATTGTTGGACTCAACCGCCGTGAAGGCTGCATCAATTTCTTTTTCCTGCGCAAATACAACAAAAGACAGGACCAATGTTGCGAGTGATAAAACTACTTTTTTCATCTTTTTGTATTTTAATTTTTAAGGAATGAGATAAAAAACGCCGGATTCAATCCGAATCCGGCGATTTTTTTAACTTATTCGTCAGTTTCTGAATCTAAATTAAGATTTTCGTCCGGACTTTTATCAACATCCGAACCATTTGTTTCGTTGTTAACATCATTTAACAACTGATTTTCATCATCTGTCTCGTCCATTTCCACTTCTTCTTCCATAGCAACTTTGGCTACAGCAGCGATTTCGTCGTTCTTTTTCAAATTAATCAATCGAACCCCCTGAGTGGCACGTCCCATCACGCGCATTTCTTTCACTCCGGTACGAATGGCAACACCTGATTTGTTGATAATCATCAAATCATCATTGTCTGTAACGGATTGAATTGCAATCAGTTTCCCTGTTTTTTCAGTAATGTTCAGCGTCGTAACTCCTTTTCCGCCACGGTTGGTGATACGATAATCTTCAATTGAGCTTCGTTTGCCATAACCTTTTTCGGAAACGACCAATACGGTTTCGTTTTCCTTGTCACGGATGACAATCATTCCGATTACTTCGTTGTCCTCTGAGCCTAAGTTGATACCGCGAACTCCCGAAGCCGTTCTTCCCATCGGACGAACTTTTTCATCCTCAAATCGAATTGCTTTACCACTCAAAGAAGCAATCATAATTTCGCTTTTACCATCGGTCAGTTTTG
>JAEWHB010000025.1 GCA_023388015.1 Bacteroidota bacterium | reverse complement strand
ATCAACCCGAATTAATCCTGATGTATATTATTTTGAATTAGAAAATTCAGATGCAGATACAGATACCGATTTAATAGAATTTATAAAGGGTGCACATCTAACCTTTTTCAAATACGGAGGTATTATATTATAACTCTTCCCCAAAGTTCTGTAAGACCCTTCCCGATTTAAAGTCCGAAATTTGTTTCATAAATTTGAAGTTATGGCAACAGAAAAGAATTCCGTATATATTCCCCTTGAAAATGTGGACAGCGAACATTGTGCGCTTATCGTGGACAAAGGTCTTTCGGAGATTCCGGAAATTTCGGAACACAATGTCGAGCTCAACAATCGGCGTGCAAAGATTTCTGCCAAAGATATGGACGAAGCCATTCCGCTTGCAGTGCAGAAAATCCGCGATCTCGGCTATGATGTCCCCACTATAAAAAAGCGCTATCCGGTTATGAATATGACTTGTGCAAGTTGTGCCAACAGTTCGCAAAACATATTGAAAATGCAACCTGGTGTGGTCGATGCGCAGGTAAATTATGCCAATACCGAAGCGCTAATCGAATTCATTCCATCGATTACCGATGCTTTCAAACTGAAAGCAGCTCTGCAATCCGTCGGTTATGATCTGATGATCGATGAGTCCGAAGAAGCAAAAGACAGTTTGGAAGAAATTCAACAAAACAATTATAAAAAACTAAAAAACAGAACCATTTGGGCGATTATTCTGGGCATTCCATTGATGATCATCGGAATGTTTTGGATGAATTCTCCTTCCGTAAAAATTTTTAATTCTGAATTTTTAATTTCTAATTTATTGATGTGGGCGCTTTCTACACCCATCGTTTTTGTATTTGGAAAACAATTTTTTGTGGGCGCCTGGAAACAATTGAAACACAAATCGGCCAATATGGATACACTCGTAGCGATGAGTACCGGAATTGCGTATTTCTTTAGTGTTTTCAATACTTTATTTCCCGAATTCTGGCTCAGTCGTGGTTTGGAACCGCACGTTTATTTCGAAACGGCCGGTGTGGTGATTGCCTTTATTTTGCTAGGGAAAGTTTTGGAAGAACGTGCCAAAGGAAATACTTCATCGGCCATTAAAAAACTCATCGGAATGCAACCCAAAACCGTGACGATCATTCACGAAAACGGCCATCAGGCAGAAGTTTCGATTGCATCCATCCAGGTTGGAAATACGATTATGGTAAAGCCGGGTGAGAAAATCGCGGTGGATGGCGAACTGATTTCCGGGACTTCATTTGTCGATGAAAGTATGATTTCGGGCGAACCGGTTCCGGTGGAAAAGAAATCCGGCGATAAAGTTTTTTCGGGAACGATCAACCAAAAAGGAAGTTTTCAATTCCGCGCAACCAAAGTCGGTGGCGATACTTTACTCAACCAGATCATCAAAATGGTTCAAGATGCGCAGGGAAGCAAAGCGCCGGTGCAAAAACTGGTCGATAAAATAGCCGGTATTTTTGTTCCAGTAGTGGTTTTGATTTCAGTAGTTACCTTGATTGCCTGGATGATTTTGGGTGGCGAAAACGGTTTCACGCGCGGACTTTTGGCGATGGTTACAGTTCTGGTCATTGCTTGTCCTTGTGCTTTGGGGTTGGCAACGCCGACTGCGATTATGGTCGGAGTCGGGAAAGGAGCCGAAAAAGGTATTCTGATCAAAGATGCAGAAGCGCTTGAAGCAGCACAAAAAATCAACGCCGTGGTGCTCGATAAAACCGGAACGATTACCGAAGGAAAACCGGTGGTGAATGAGTTGAAATGGTTCGGGCTTCAAGTATCCTCAACCAACGATGATATTGAAAAATTAGAGTCTATCCTCTACTCTATTGAGAAACAATCAGAACATCCGTTGGCGGATGCAATTGTTCAGTTTTTTGATACAAGACTTCTCGACTCCGCTCGAAGTGAAAATTTATATTTAGAAGGGATTCAAGTTGAAAATTCATCCGGAAAGGGAATCATCGGAAGCTATGAAAATGAAAAATATTTCATCGGTAATCCGAAATTCATTCAGGAAAGAAATCTAAGTATGAATTCAGAAATCGAGTCATGGGTGAATTCCGAACTGGAAAAAGCCCGAACGGTCATTTTATTCAGTAGTTCAACAGATATTTTTGCAGGAATTTCGATTTCCGATACCATCAAACCGACTTCGGTAGAAGCCATTCAACAATTGCACGATCTGGGAATTAAAGTGTATATGCAAACGGGTGACAATGAAGCTTCGGCGGCGGCTGTCGCAAAAGAAGTGGGAATTGACCATTTCAAAGCAGGTGTTTTACCGGAAGATAAATTGAATTTCATCAAAGAATTACAATCCGAAGGAAAAATCGTGGCGATGTCCGGTGACGGAATCAATGACAGTGCCGCACTAGCACAATCCAACGTGGGAATTGCGATGGGAAAAGGAAGCGATATCGCGATCGAATCAGCAAAAATGACCATACTTTCCGATGATTTACTGAAAATCCCGGCAGCCATCAAATTGTCCAAACAAACGGTTTCGACCATCAAACAGAATTTATTCTGGGCGTTTATTTACAACGTCATCGGCATTCCTATTGCAGCCGGAGTTTTGTATCCGATCAATGGATTTCTGCTTGATCCAATGATTGCCGGAGCCGCAATGGCATTGAGTTCCGTAAGTGTGGTGAGCAATAGTTTGCGGTTGAAGTGGATGAAATAATCATTTTCTCCCGCAGATTGCACAGATGCTCGCTGATTTTTTTTAATCATTCTGCGCAAATCTGCGGTATCCGTGGAAAAAAAATTCTAGTTCACAAAACAATTCTCCCGCAGATTACGCGGATTCTCGCTGATTTTTTTAATCATTCTGCGCAAATCTGCGTTATCCGCGGGGAAATAAAAATTATAAGTCGTTTACTTTTCTAAAAATACCGTTCGTTATATTATCAACATTAAAATTCACTAAAATTCCCAGTTTCAACTTTGTTAATTTCAAATAAGTCAAAACTTGTTTATGATGGACTTCTGCTAGATTTTCAACTGATTTTACTTCGATTAAAACTTTTTGATTTA
>JAEWHB010000154.1 GCA_023388015.1 Bacteroidota bacterium | reverse complement strand
CACCTCCGGGAACACCCAGTTCAGAAGGGCTTGCGTCTCCACCGATGGAAGCATTGATTATGAAAGTCATTCCCCCATAAGTCTGCATATAAGAAGCATCGTAAGGAATGGCAAAAATGATTTCGTTTGCAGCATCACCTATGTGGTTATCTGCACGGAAAAGATTTTCATAATTGGAAGCCAAAGCATAACCTGCATTCATGATTTTTTCACAATAAGTAATGGTTTCATTGTATTTGGCTTGTCCTGTATAAACTTCTGCATTCAAATACATTTTGGCTAGCAATGCCCAAGCTGCGGCGCGGTCTGCACGTCCGTAGTCGTTTTGTTTGGGTGCCACCATTTCATTTTCGATGGCCAATAGTTCAGATTCGATATAATTGAACAATTCCGCACTTGAATATTGCGGCGGGAAATAACCACCTACCGGATCGTTTTCTGTTTTAAACGGAACACTTCCAAACAAATCCAATGCGTGGTAATAACCCAAAGCTCTCAACCATCTAGCTTCTAATCGATATTGACGAACGACTGCTTTTTCAGCATCGGTCAATCCGGCCGCATCCAAACGCTCGTCGCTTGAGTCTCTCAAAAACTGATTGGCCAATTCCACTTCGTAAAGGAAACGACTGTATCCGGCATTGATAAATTCACTGTTACTGGACCAATTCTGAAAGTTAAAGGTCTGCAATGTACCGTCGATCCAAGCGATTTTGGTTTCGTCGGTTGGCAATTGTTGAAGTTGCCAGTAAGCACGCAAGTACTGCCCGAAACCTTCGTCGATACCTCCGATGTCACCTTGCCCCGCAGGACCTTGTTGACCCGAAAGCGCCAAACCTGCATATACTTTTGCAATACCGGAAGTATAGTCGGCTAAACTCTGGTAAGCATTTCCGCCGATGATTTCATCGGGGTCTTCCACATCCACGTCCAGGTCGTCAAGACAGGAATAGTTGAAAAGCATCCCCGACATTAA
Organism: Bacteroidota bacterium; assembly: GCA_023388015.1. Taxonomy (GTDB): domain Bacteria; phylum Bacteroidota; class Bacteroidia; order Flavobacteriales; family Weeksellaceae; genus Moheibacter. The sequence goes on along the minus strand of JAEWHB010000154.1, from coordinate 7,449 downwards.
GAATAATAATATGATTTTAATATTTTTCATTTCAAATTGATTTAGCGATTAAAAGTTCACATTTACACCAAACGTATAAATTCTTGGACGCGGATAGATATTATTGTCAAGTCCGCTTCCGATTTCAGGATCCAATCCTTCATAATCCGTAATGGTAAATACGTTCTGAACTGTTCCGTAGAAACGCATATTGGTTTTTCCAAATACTTGTCGGAAGGTATAACCCAATGTCATATAATCCATTTTCAGGAAAGATGCATTCTGAATGTAGTAATCTGAGAAGTATTCGTTGTTTTCAAATCCTGAATTCAAAGCATCGGACTGAATGTTTACCAAATAACCGTTGGTTCCTCTGATGGCGGCATAAGTTCCGGCGTCAGACGCGATGTTATTGTACAAATAGTTTCCAAGATTTGCACGCATAGAGAACCCGAAATCCCAGTTTTTATAGTTCAAATTTGAACTAAATCCAAGGTACCAGTCGGGACGACCCGAATGGAAAGGGCGTAAATCCAAATCGTTGATGATTCCGTCACCGTTTTGATCCACATAAGCTCCTTGGATCGGGTTTCCGTTCGCATCGTAAACTTGTTCGTACACATAGAAAGAATAAGCAGGAACACCTACCATGTTTACAAGTAGCTGATTTCCTACTCCTCCTGAAATCGCATCTCCGGCCAAATAGAACTCACGCTCACCGACTCCTGAAATTTTGGTAATTTCATTTTCATTATAAGTTGCATTGGCATTTACAGTCCAGGTCAAATCTGTGGTTTTGATAATGTCACCACCTACGTTGATTTCCACACCACGGTTTTCCATCGTTCCAATATTGGTTGTAATCAAGTTATTAAGATTTGGAAGTGGAGCTGCAATGGTCTGCAACATATCTTCTGTTTCTTTGTGGTAAAATTCAACTGATCCCCAAAGTCGATTGTTGAAGAATCCAAAATCCAATCCGATGTTCCAAGTGGTTTGTTCTTCCCATTTCAACAAGGGATCGTAAATATTCGGACGCAAAGTCGGCACGAAAGTTCCGCCCATTGGGTAATATCCGTATTGGTTCGTCGAAGACAAATAAATAGGTAAATAAGGATAAGGATTATTACCCAAATTTTCCTGTCCGGTGATACCCCAACCCAAACGAAGTTTCATATTGGAAACCGTTTTGGAGTTTTTCAGAAATTCTTCTTCTGCGATGTTCCAAGCCAAAGCTACAGATGGAAACCATCCCCAACGTGTATCTGGCGAGAAGCGGGAAGAACCGTCTCTTCTCACTGTTGCAGTCAATAAATATTTATCGTTAAAAGTATAATTCAATCTTCCGAAGAACCCGATCAAAACACGTGTGTTAATGTCTTGGTACAATCCGATGGTGTCTGATTTAATGAAGTTCTGGTTGATTTCATAATTATCATAATCAAAACTTTGGTAAGAATAACCTGCCGTTACATCCACTTTACTTCTGATCGAAGCGATGTCTTTGTTATAGTTCAAATAGAAATCAAACAATTGGTTTCTTCTGATTTGATTGTAATTACGGCTGAAACCACCTTCTTCCGGATTGTTTACATTATAATTCATTCGGGCAAAAACCGGAACGGTTTCCGAACCTTTTCCTTCGGCATAGTCATAACCCAAGTTCAATACCGCTTTCAAATCTTCAAATCCGTGAATTTTATAGTCAAATTTGATGTTTCCAACGCTGCGGTTCACATAGGAATGATTGTCTTTTAACATTAACAATGCCAATGGATTTCGGGTGGCATTTGGATTGGGATCGCCTTGGTTATTCAGCCATTCCCAATATCCGCCAAAACTGTCATTTCCAGAATAAATTGGCTGCGTAGGATCCATACGGATGGCCGCGCCGATTGCTCCTGCATCCGCAAATTGATTTTCTTCGTAAGAACCTCTTGCGTTGATATCAATTGTCAAATGATCGTCCAGCAAAGTAGGGGTCAAACTAACCGAAGCGGTTGTTCTCTCGAAATTACTAGTTTTCAATATTCCATCTTGATTGGTATAACCCAATGAAACCCGGAAGGGTAAATTATTTCCAATCATCCCATTGATACCGATATTACTATCGAATCCCAATGCCTTTTTGAATATCTGATCTTGCCAATTAGTATTGGCTTCACCCATCATTGCTGCAACATCTGGATTGGCGCGTTCAGTCATCACCTGACGGAATTGATCCGCTGATAACACATCCACCTGATTAATTCGGTCCGAAAGTGAAACCGAGCTATTGAAATTAATTCCAAGTGCTTTTCCTTTTCTTCCTTTTTTAGTGGTAATGATGATTACACCATTGGAAGCGCGCGCACCATAAATTGCTGTTGCAGAAGCATCTTTGAGAACACTAATCGACTCGATATCGCTTGGGTTGATGTAATTCAATGGGTTGGAAGTTCCCGCAACGGTGGCTCCATTATCCATCGGGATTCCGTCCACTACAAAAAGCGGGTCGCTGATCGCGTTCAAAGAAGAACCTCCGCGAATTCGGATCAATGAACCCGTTCCCGGCTGTCCGCCGCCTGTTGTAATTTGTAGTCCGGAAACTTTTCCGGTTAGCAATTGTTCCGGAGCTGTGTTAAGTCCGTCATTGAAATCACGTTCAGTAACGGCCACCACAGACCCGGTAGCATCTTTGTGAGTGGTTGTACCATAACCAATTACCACCACTTCATTTAACTGAAATGAAGAAGATGCGCCCATGGTTACATTCACAGCAGACTGATTGTTATAAGTGATGCGCATGTCATTGAAGTTATCAAGAGCAAACACCAATACATCACCTTCACTTGCCTGAATGCTGTAATTTCCATCCAAATCGGTAAAAGCTTCCTCAAGCGTATTTTGGTTTGTTACCGTCACATCGGGCAGTGAAAACCCGGTGCCGTCCTCTGTAACTACACCTGTTACGGTTGTTTGTGCGGCTACCCAAATCGGGATGACCAATAAACAAACAACATAAATTTTGTTCAATAATTTCATCTGTCTAATTTTTTGTTTCTAATTTTCAAGATGAAATCGCCATTAATAATTAAGAATCAGTAAATTATCAGGGCGCATTTCATACCTCAGATATTAATTAATTTTTGAAAAAATGTTATATTTTTACTTCTCGTGTTAAAATTATGTAAATAGAACATAAGTAAGCCTAACACAAAAATTGCGAAAACGTTTTCGTGTTGATAAGTTTTCCTAATTTAGAGCGAATTAAGTCTAATTCCGTCAAAAATTCAGATTTGAAGAAAAATGTAACATTAAAGCAGATTGCAAAAGAATTGGAAGTTTCTGTTTCTACCGTTTCAAAAGCACTTCGTGACAACGAAGAAATCAGTTTGGATACCCGACAGAAAATTCAGGCTTTTGCGAAAATGTACAATTACAAACCCAATAGTATTGCGCTGAGTTTACGAAATAAGTCTTCCAAATCCATCGCTATCATCATTCCTCAAATCGTCAATCACTTCTTTACCAAAGTAATACAAGGAATTGAATCCGAAGCCAACCGCAGAAATTACAACGTCATCATTGCCGTTTCAAACGACTCATTCGACAAAGAAGTGCTGAATATGGAAACTTTGGTCAATGGCAGCATTGACGGTTTTATTCTTTCCGTCGCCAAGGAAACGATGAAAAAAGCGGATTATCACCACTTTTACGAAACCATTTCACAAGGCGTTCCGGTTGTGATGTTTGATCGTGAAGTAGCGGAAGTGAATTGTGACAAAGTAATCATAGACGATATAGAAGGCGCCAAAAAAGCGACTGAAAAGCTCATCAATTCGGGTTGTAAAAAAATTGTTTTCATTACCACCGAAGACTTTGTTTCTGTAGGAAATCTTCGCCTGAAAGGCTATATGGATGCTTTGAATGGAAATAATTTTTTGCTGGATAATTCACTGATTATCAAAGTAAAGGACGAATTGAATTCCGATGAAATCGAAGAATTTATTTTTAATGAATTGGAAGAATTGCTTGAAACATTTCCGGATATCGATGGTTTAATTGGGGTCAATGAATTTTATACGATTACAGCTGCGAATTTTTTCAAAAAGAAATCGATTCAGATTCCAGATGAGATCTCGATAATCGCTTTTTCGGACGGTGACTTGCCGAAATATTCCTATCCGAGTCTCACAGCCGTCAGTCAGCACGGACGCCAGATTGGCGAAGCTTCGGCAAGACTTCTCATCGATAAATTGGAAGGAATTACACCCGAAGAAAATTATCAGACCTTGGTCATCGAAACAGAATTAATCGAAAGAGACTCTACAAAGTAGGAGAATGATTGAGTTGAGAGTGGTTGAGTTTAGGATTGCTAAATTAAACTTCTGATTCCGAAAGGTTAAAACTCTGAACAAAACTTCTTCTAAATCAAATTATCGTTTATATTTGTCAAATCGAAACTTATATTTTTACTTCTCACCTTTATAAGTTTTGATAAGCTTTGCGCTTATCGTATTGTTAAACAGTAAATTACGATAATGGAAAAGCGTAGGTTAGGGTTTTGGGAAATCTGGAATTTGAGTTTTGGATTTCTGGGAATCCAAATGGGATTTGCCCTCCAAAATGCAAACGCAAGCCGAATTTTACAAATTTTTGGTGCCGATGTCCACAGTTTATCCTGGTTTTGGATCATTCCTCCTTTGATGGGTTTGATTGTTCAACCGATTGTGGGGCATTACAGCGACCGAACCTGGACGAAATTTGGTCGAAGAAAACCTTATTTTTTGGTAGGTACTCTATTGGCAGCGGTAGGTTTGATTATGATGCCGCAAGCCGGAATTTTCACTTCACTCCTTCCCGCTTTGTGGATTGGAGCAGGCTTCCTGATGATTATGGACGCTTCCTTTAACATTGCAATGGAGCCATTTCGCGCATTGGTTGCCGACCTTTTGCCATCTGATCAGCGGACACTCGGCTACAGCGTACAAACGGTTTTGATTGGAATTGGAGCGGTCATTGGATCCTGGCTTCCTTATGCATTGAGCAATTGGTTTGGCGTTTCGAGCGAAGCTCTTCCGGGCGAAGTTCCCTTGCATTTGATTTTCTCATTCATCATCGGAGCAGCCTTTTTGGTCGGAGCGGTTATGGTAACGATTCTCACTACGAAAGAATACACAAACGAAGAATTACTTTCTTTTGAATTACCCGAAAATCGAGTGGTCGAAGAAGAAAAAGCCCGGATTTGGGACATCTTTACGGATTTTACCAAAATGCCCAAAACCATGCGACAACTTGCTTGGGTTCAGTTTTTTTCCTGGTTTGGATTGTTTGGAATGTGGGTTTTTACTACACCTGCGATTGCCCATCATATCTACGGACTTCCGCTTTCTGACACGAGCAGTGCGACTTATCAGAAAGCAGGAGATTGGGTAGGAATTATCTTCGGAGTTTACAACGGAGTATCGGCCATCATTGCTTTTTTTCTGCCATTTATCGCCAAAAAAATCGGAAGGAAAACTACACATGCTACTGCTTTGGTAATTGGAGGACTTGGATTGATTTCTATTTATTTTGTGTCTTCGCCCAATATGTTGATTGTTTCGATGATTGCAGTGGGAGTTGCTTGGGCGAGTATTCTAGCGATGCCTTATGCGATTTTGGCGGGTTCTATTCCCGCACGGAAAATGGGTGTTTACATGGGGATTTTTAACTTTTTCATCGTCCTTCCGCAAATCATTAATGCCATCATCGGCGGTCCGATTGTGAAATATCTCTATGGCGGAAATCCAATTTTTGCTTTGGTTACCAGCGGTGTAACCTTCCTTATTGCAGCTGTTTGTGTGTTGAAAGTTTATGATGTGGATGATAAAACAGAATTGATAAATGCGAAAAATTAGAACCTATATATTTGATTTAGATGGCGTTATCGTCGATACGGCGAAATACCATTTTCAGGCTTGGAAAAAATCGGCTGATGAATTGGGAATTGAATTTACGAAAGAAAGCAATGAGCTTTTAAAAGGTGTCAGCCGGATTCGTTCCTTGGAAATCATCCTGGAATTGGAAAATAAAAAAATATCCGATGCGGAATTTGATCGAATTCTGAATGAGAAAAACAAAAATTACCTTTCTTACATTGAAAAAATGGACGAATCTGAGATTCTTCTTGGCGTTTTGGATGCTTTGAAATGGATCAAAGAAAAAGGCGGAAAAATAGTTTTGGGTTCGGCCAGTAAAAATGCCAAACCAATTTTGGAGAAAGTCGGATTGATGGAATATTTCGATGCAATTGTCGATGGAAATGATGTTTCCAAAGCCAAGCCCGATCCCGAAGTTTTTCTTTTGGGTGCGGAACGGACAAATTCCAAACCGGAAGAATGTCTAGTTTTTGAAGACGCGATAGCGGGAATTCAGGCTGCGAATAATGCCGGGATGCTGAGCATCGGAATTGGAGAAAAAGAAGTCCTGAAGGAAGCCGATTATGTTTTTGCAGACTTCACTCAAATAACAAAGGAATTTGTAGAAAAATTAGAAAATAACTAAAGAGAAAATAGAACACGGAAAATAGAACATAGAATTAAAAGTCTATTCTCTATCATCTATTTTCTTTAATCTTAAAAAATAAAATGAATCAAGATTATATCATACCAAACGAATGGTCCATCATAGAAGAAGGATTTGAGAAGGAACGCGTGATGTCGTCTGAAAGCCTTTTCAGCATTGGGAACGGAGCCATGGGACAGCGTGCGAATTTCGAAGAAACTTATTCGGGCGAAACCTTTCCCGGCAGTTATATTGCCGGCGTTTATTATCCCGACAAAACCAAAGTCGGATGGTGGAAAAACGGTTATCCCGAATATTTTGCTAAGGTTCTGAATGCACCGAATTGGATCGGAATCGATGTGGAAATCAACGGTGAAAATTTAGATTTAAATAAAATCGAAGTAAAGAATTTCCGTCGTGAACTCAATATGAAAGAAGGTTGGCTGAATCGTTCGTTTGAAGCAAAACTTGCTAATGGAACTCAAATTGAAGTTCGTATAAAACGTTTTCTTTCATTGGATTTGGATGAATTGGGCGCTATTCATTACGAAATAAAATCCTTGAATCAATCGGCTAAAATCAGTTTCAAACCTTATGTGGATTCGGGCGTAAAAAACCGTGATGCCAATTGGGAAGAAATCTTTTGGGAAGCTTTGGATTCCGGACAGGAAACCGATTTTGGTTTTGTTCAGGCGAGAACCTTTAAAACCGGGTTCAATGTGGTTACCTATATGAAAAACTCGGTTTTTCTGGACGGTAAATTGCAGGAAGTTTTACCGAAGTTGGAGGAAGAAAGCAGTACAAAAATCAAATTAAATTATACTTTAAATGCTTCTGAAAACCAATGGGTTTCGATGGTAAAGTTCGGCGGATATACCGTATCGACCAATCATCCCGAAGAAGAATTGATTTCGGCTGCAAAAAATCTCGTTTCCCAAGCGA
>JAEWHB010000146.1 GCA_023388015.1 Bacteroidota bacterium | reverse complement strand
CTGCGCCATGTTTGGTTCGCGTGAAAACTAAAGTGCTCTCTTTAATTTGATTTTGAAGTAAATGATGTAAAAGCTTGATTTTGTTTCCTTTATCTGTATAATAAATTTCCTGTTGAATGGTTTCCGCGGTAGTGGATTCCGGCGTAACTTCTACTTTTATAGGTTGATGAAGAATGGAGTTAGCCAATTCCTGAATGGGTTTGGGCATAGTGGCCGAAAAGAAAAGAGATTGTCTTTTTGCCGGTAGGATTTTCAGTAATTTTTTAATGTCGTGAATGAATCCCATATCGAGCATACGGTCGGCTTCGTCCAAAACAAAATATTCGATATCCTTCAATGAAATGATGTTTTGTCCGATTAAATCCAGTAAACGTCCAGGTGTTGCCACCAGAATATCTACACCGTTTCTAAGTCTTCCAACTTGTGGCGTTTGCTTGACACCTCCGAATATGACCGCATGTTTCAGAGGAAGATGTTTTCCGTAGTCTGCAAAACTTTCCTCAATCTGAATCGCCAGTTCGCGGGTAGGTGTAACAATCAATGCTTTGATGGATTTCTTATTGTTTTTCGTTTTTCCGTTTTCCAGAAGCTGGAGAATAGGAATTGCAAAAGCTGCGGTTTTACCGGTTCCGGTTTGGGCGCAACCCAAAATATCTTTTCCTGCAAGTACTTGTGGAATGGATTGCTGTTGAATGGGAGTCGGATTCTCATATCCGAGGTCTTCCACAGCTTTTTGAATGGGATCGATTAACCCCAGATTTTTAAATGTAATCATTTGTGATTTCTACCTGATTTGGGTTCCGATTCTTATTGAATTCGGAAACGTTATTTTTTTATGTTTTTTAGGGCTGACTGATGTGAAATTCTCTTCTAATAGCATCTTTTTTAGGAAAAAGAACAGCCCTACTTTTGAAGTTAACGGATCGGTTTATCTGATCTGAAAAGAATTTAACCACGGCAAAAGTACGAAAAGTATTAAGATTTAAGTATCAAGAATTAAGACTTTCAAATTATAAAAAGAAAAAATGTTAGGATCACTATACTCGCTCATTGTTCGGTATTCAAAAAATAAACTATGTGTTGAGAATAAAAGTATTCCTACTATATCAACCCAAAAAAATTAACACTAATTCGAGATTTTCAAATCTCTAAATTTAGAACTATCTTTACCAAAACTTTGTTGAAAGGTTATGGATGATGTAAAACAAAAAAATTACGAAGTAGTAAAACAGGTTTTTACCCATTTTCTTGAAGAACATGGGCACAGGAAAACGCCTGAGCGTTATGCAATTCTGGAAGAAATCTATTCGACCGATGAACATTTTGATATTGACCGTCTTTACATCATGATGAAAGACAAAAAATACCGTGTGAGCCGTGCTACTTTGTACAATACCATTGAACTACTGCTTGACGCCAAATTGGTGCGCAAACATCAGTTCGGAGATCAACAGGCACATTACGAAAAATCATATTTTGATAAACAACACGACCATATTATCCTTTCAGATACCGGTGAAGTGATTGAGTTTTGCGATCCTCGGATCCAGACAATCAAAGCGACTATCGAAGAAGTTTTTGGCATAAAAGTAGATAGCCATTCCCTTTATTTTTATGGCAGAAGAAATCAATAAACGACTGAAATTCTTATCGGTTTTTCTCATCCTTTTTTTAGGAATTCTGACCTTCGGACAAACCCGTCCCGGAAGTCAAAATCCACCTGTGAAAAAAATTAAACACTTGCATTCCGACGTGATGCGGGTTGACCCTGAAAAATTTGAAGGCAATCATTTCGCTTACGGAAAAGTTGGTTTTGAACATGATGGCACACGTCTGTATAGTGACAGCGCAGTTTATTATCAGAAAGAAAATTTTTTCCGGGCATGGTCCAATGTCCGCATGATCAATGATACGGTTTCCATGACGTCCGACAGTCTGGAATACGATGGAAATACAAAAATAGCCAAAGCTTTTGACCGCGTCCATATGAAAGATTCCAAATCAGAACTTTTTGCGGATTACGTGGAATACAATCGTGTGACCGATGTTGCAATAGCTTCCGGCAATGTAGTGATGGTGGATCCAAGCCAGCGGATTGAAACGCCCTACATGGTGTATGACCGCAAAACCGGCATTGCCAGAACCGATCAGGGAGCCATCATTCGGGGAAGTGACGGAACCGTAACGCATACCCAAATTCTGGTGTATAATTCCAATACGAAAACTATTGATTTCGACCGGAATACGACCATCGAAACACCGGATTATCGAATTAATTCCGATAAAATGATAATGAATCAGGCGACCGATGTGACGGATTTCATCGGACGCACTACCATCACAGACCGTAAAAATCCAAGAAATTATATTTTAATGCCCGAAGGCGGCGGAACTTTTAACAAACGTACCGGCGAAGCTTTTCTGAAGAAACGCTCCACAGTTTATAGGGACGGAAAAGAATTGCATGGCGACGAAATGTATTTCAACGATAAAACTGGTTATGGTTGGGCAAAAGGTAATGTTCTAATCGATGATCCCGAAGAGAAACGTTTCATCAGAGGCGAATATGGCGAAGCCTTTCGGGAACTTGATTCTGCTTACGTGACCGGAAATGCCTATGCCGTCAAAGCTTTTTCAACCGATTCGCTTTATTTTCATGCCGATACCATCATGGCAGTTCAGCGAAAAGATTCCACCAGAGTTTTGAAAGCTTATTTCAATGCCCGTTATTTCAAAAGTAATGCACAGGGGAAATCGGATTCTATTTTTTATAATGAAACCAACGGTTTGATGAAATTTTTCCGCGATCCAATTATGTGGTCGGGCGAACAACAAATTACCGGTGACACGATTTATTCTTATAATAATCCCGTAAAAGAAATGATGGATTCGGTACGGGTTTTCAATAATTCATTTGCCATTTCCAAAGTAGATTCGCTGAATGACAAAGAATTCAATCAGGTAAAAGGTAAATTTATGACCGGATATTTCCTGAACAACAAACTGAATCTGGTTGAAGTTCATGAAAATGCACAAGCCATAAATTTTGTGGATGATGAAGACGAAAAGACCCAAACCAAAGAGAGAATCGGAATCAATACATCGGATTGTGGTATCATAGAAGCTGAAATAAACGGTAACCAAGTCGATGTTTTGGCTTGCCGGATCCAAGCAACTTCCAAACTTTATCCTGAATCTAAACTTCCTGAAACTTCTCGTTATCTAAAAGATTTCAAATGGAGGGGTGATGAAATGATGCACCGATGGCAGGATATTTTTGATGATCCGCCCGAATATCTGGAAGTAAGAATTAAAGAGAATTCTACCGAAACAGCTGAAAGAGAAAGAATTGATCTGAAGGAAATATTAAATTTAAATAATACTCAAACCGATTCGCAAGAAACAGAAGAACCAGATGCCGTAAATTTATCTGATCTAGTTTCTGATGAACAAGCAAAAGAAAATGAAGAATAATCCGTTTTAGATTAGTATTTTTACCAATCAAATAGGAAGATTGAAAACCTAATGCATAATGAAAACATTTAAATATTTTTTACTGCCCTTTTTATTCGTTTTATCAAGTTGTTATATTTATAAGCCTTATGAATTTAAGGAATTGAAAGAAACAACAAATGGTCTGGGAGCCCAAAAATCACCCTCCGCAAGATTAAGTAGCCCAACTACACCCAAAGGTTCATTTGAAAGAAGTAAGCCTACTGATAACATGACGGAAGGTGATATTGAAAAAATGAAATTGGAAGAATTAAAGAATCAATCTAAAGAAAATCCCAATGGAATGTCACTATCCAGAAGCCAGCCCGTAGTTGATGATTCAAAACAGAGTTTGGAAGCAATTTCTATTGAAAAAGGTTCGCCATCTGGGAATGTAGATAGTCTCAAAATCAAAATCCAACCTAATAAATATTATAAAATCACAGCCGATGGGAAACAATATAAAATCCAGGCTGATCAGTGGGAAGGAGATACACTGGTTTCACATATTTTACGGAAACCTAAAAAAGTTTTGAGATTTCACATGGATCAAATTGACGAACAAGCCTTGCTGGAAAGAAGATTTTCAAAACCTTATTCCGATTTGATCACAGTAGGTGCGTATGTTGCCGGTGGTGCAGCTGTTTTATTGCTCGTTTTGTAATGAATTCACAAGATTTAAGGAAAGACTTTTTTAAATATCAGGCAAAAACCACAAAATTTGCTTCCGGATTTGAAGTCGATTATGCAAAAGGTTCTTATGTTTACGGCAAGGACGGGAAAGCTTACTTGGATTTTGCAGCAGGCGTTTCTGCCAACACACTCGGACATTCACATCCGCGCGTAATAAAAGAAATAAAAGAACAAGCTGACAAACATCTTCACGTAATGGTTTACGGCGAATATGCCCAGGAAAAACCAGTACGGCTTTGCCAAATGCTGGCAGAAGTTTTGCCCGAACCGCTCGACACTACTTATCTTGTAAACTCCGGGACAGAAGCCATTGAAGCATCGATGAAACTGGCCAAACGCTCTACCGGCAGAGAAGAAATCATTGCCTGCAAAAATGCTTATCATGGCAATACACAAGGTTCGCTCAGTTTGGCAGGAAGAGAGGAGAAGAAGCGTGCATTCCGGCCGCTTTTACCGATGATTAACTTCATTGAATTCAATTCTGAAGAAGATTTAGAAAAAATTACGAATAAAACCGCAGGCGTTGTAGTGGAAACCATTCAGGGCGCGTCCGGATTTCGTTTGCCGCAAAATAATTACCTGAAAAAACTTAAACAACGTTGTCAAGAAGTCGGTGCCTTATTAATTCTGGATGAAATTCAACCCGGATTTGGCAGAACTGGTAAATTATTCGCTTTTGAGCATTATGACATGGTGCCAGATGTTCTCGTGATGGGAAAAGGAATGGCAAGCGGAATGCCAATTGGTGCTTTTACGGCCAGTGCAGAAATTATGGATTGCCTTTCACATAATCCGAGTCTGGGACATATTACCACGTTTGGCGGAAATCCCGTAATTGCTGCTGCTGCTTTGGCTACGCTTGAAGAATTGCTGGAATCCGAATTGATAAATCAGGTGGAAAAAAAGGAAAAATTATTCAGGGAATTATTGGTTCATCCTAAAATCAAAGCGGTTCACGGTCGCGGACTGATGCTCGCTCCGGAATTAGAATCGGAAGAATACGCATTGGAAGTTGCCGCCCGATGTATGGACAATGGACTGATTTTGTTTTGGCTGATGTACAGTATTCAAAATCTGAGAATTACACCGCCATTGACGATTTCGAAAGAAGAAATCAAAGAAGGATGTGAAATTATTCTAAATGTTTTAGACGAAATTTGATTTCGAAAAAATAACATAAAACTAAAAACCCATAACTCGCAACTCATGAACGCATTAGCCGAAAGAATTGACCAGAACATTGCGCGCGTACCAGACTTCCCAAAACCCGAAATTCAGTACAAAGACATTACGACTTTGTTTCAAAATCCTGAACTGTGCAACGAAATTGTAGAAGCTTTTGCGGACTTTTCGGCCGGAAAAATTGATGCCGTTTGTGGAATTGAAAGCCGAGGATTTCTTTTCGGAATTATGATTGCCCAAAAACTGAATCTGCCGTTCATTTTGATTAGAAAACAGGGAAAACTTCCGCCGCCTACAATTGCGGAATCTTATGATTTGGAATACGGAACCGCAACCATTGAAGTTCAACCGCAATACATCCAAAAAGGAATGAAATTCCTGATCCATGACGATGTGTTGGCGACAGGCGGAACAGCCGAAGCCACAGCGAAATTAATTGAGAAATGCGGAGGAATAGTTTCTCAATTCAGTTTTATTGCAGATTTGACTTTCCTCAACGGAAAAGAAAAATTAAACGGATTTACTTCAGATATCCAAAGTTTGGTAAGTTATTAAAAACTAAATTCTTACTCCTTGAATTAACTGATGTCTTTCCTGAAAGTCTTTCTTCTTTTGTGTAAAACAGGATTGTAATCGGTCCATAATGCCTGAACGCTTTGGTTATCTTCCAGTTCAGGATTCGTTTCCAAGTATTTGATATTGTGTTTGGTAAATGTTTCAAACATATCCTTGAAAATGATGGACGTGATGCCTTTTTTCTGGTATTTCGGATGCACGCCAATCAAAACAAATTCAACTGTATCGTTCTTTTTCTGAGCTTTCATTAAATGATACCATCCAAACGGCAAAAACTTACCTTTTGCTTTTTGTAAAGCCTTTGCAAATGAAGGCATGGTAATGGCAAAAGCGCATAAATCCCCGTTTCCGTCTTCGATGAACGAAATAAAATCCGGATTGAGAATGGTCGAATATTTTTTGGCGTAAAATTCTTTTTGTTCTTCGGTAATCGGAACAAAAGTTTCCAGTTCTTGGTAGGATTCTTCCAGCAAATCAAAAACCGGTTTTATGTAAGGTTGCATTTCTTTTGAATTTTTGAAATGCAATAATTTCAGTCCGTAGCGTTCGGTTACGAGTCGCGCGAATTCATAGATTTTGTCGGGAATGGATTCGGGAACCGTAAGAAATTGTTCCACCCATTCTTTCTCCTTTACAAATCCGAGTTCTTCCAGATGTTTTTGGTAATAATCGTAATTGTATTGTCCGATTGCAGTAGCCAAACGGTCAAATCCGTAGGTAAGTAATCCGGCTTTTTCAAGATTGGTGGCACCCATCGGGCCTTCCATAAAACGGAGTCCGTTTTCCCGTCCGACTTCTTCAACTTTGGCAAAAAGCGCTTTTGTAACTTCAATATCGTCAATCACATCCCACCATCCGAAACGCATCTTTTTGACTTCCAGTTCATTTACTTCTACTAAATTGATGAGGGCAGCGATTCGCCCGGCAATTCGTCCGTCTTTATAAGCCAGAAAATAGCGAGCCGTCGCATGTTTGAATGCCGGATTTTTTGAAACGTCCAGACTGTTTACTTCTTCAACGAGAAGTCCGGGGACGAAATAGGGATTTCCTTTGTATAAATCCATCTGGAATTTTACAAAGTCTCTAAGTTCTCTCTGAGAGTGGATTTCTTTGATTTCGATACTCATAACGGTCGGCAAAGATAGTGTAAACTACCGATTTATGTTAAATCCTTTATCCAAATACATTTCCGTACCGAATTTCTCCAAATTCTGCGAGGTTTTGAACAAAACCGAATGGAAATTCGGAACCAACAAAGGTGCATTTTTCGGAGTTGCAATCATCGAAATAGCCGTTGAAAGCAAAGGTTCGTTCGGATCGCCAAAAGGCAATAAATCTTCCAAAAACTGAATTTCGTTTATTTCCTGATTGGGCACAATTCCAAAGCTCGGACTCGACTGATTTTGTGAATTTTTATAATCAAAAACAATCGGTTGCATCGCCCATGTGTGAGCAGGATTTACATTTTCGTTTGTAGTATAGAAATCCTGTGGCGAATCATACAAAGTAATCGAACCTACCGTTTTTCCATACGTTTTGGTGCCGATGGTAACCACGTCGATGTAAGGACGCAGACAGCTGATGAGCATTTCGCTTGCCGAAGCTGAATTACTTGTGGTCAACACATATAATTTATTCAGATTTAATTGTTGAATCGTAAAGCTTCCATTTTCTTCCAAATTGTCGT
This sequence comes from Bacteroidota bacterium, assembly GCA_023388015.1. Classification (GTDB taxonomy): domain Bacteria; phylum Bacteroidota; class Bacteroidia; order Flavobacteriales; family Weeksellaceae; genus Moheibacter. Next base: position 15,942 of record JAEWHB010000146.1, on the reverse strand, counting down.
TATAAATCTTTCCTTGAGATTCAAATTTGTAAGTCATATTATTATTGGAAGTTTTGGCATTGAAAGTCAATCGGGTAAAATCCTGTTGGTTAAATTGTCCCGTAATCATACTTCCCAGATACGCCGAAGTCTGAACCGATCCTCCGCCGTTGTAACGCAAATCCAGCACTAGATATGTAATTCCCTGCGCTTTTAACTGTCCGATTGCATCGTTTAATTCATCGTTGAAATTAGCGCGGAAACCGTTGTAAACCAAATAACCGATTTTCTTTGAAGCCACCGTAATCACTTCGCTGTGATGCACAGGATTTTCCTGCATTTGAACTTTGGTAATCGAAATTTGTTGATCTCCATCGAAAACCTGTCCGTTTTCAATATACCCCAACCCAAAAGTCGCAGAATTTTCAGCTAGTAATTGAGAATAATTCTGGTCGGTAAGCTGAATTCCGTTGATTCTCGTAAAAATATCGCCTCGTTGCAATCCAGCTGTGGAAGCAGGAGAATTGGGAAGAACGTATTGTATGTACCCAAAAACCTGACTGGAATTGGCTTGCTCATAAACCAATCCGTATTTCATCCCGAAGGTTTTATTGATTCCGGCAAAAGCATTATCCAAATCATGGTAATCATTCACAATCCACGAAAAACGGTCGGTATTTCCATAATCATACAAAAGATTGAAAAAGAGTTCGTCTGTTTGCTGCGAATTCAGAAAAGAATTGTATTCGCCGTCAGACGAAAATCTATCATCGGCTAGGTCGGGAACATCGGCCTGCCAATAATACCAAAGATTCATTGCTTTCCACACAAAATCATTGGCAGAAACCGAAGGCGCAAGTCCGTTGTCATCATCATTTTTACATCCGGTAAGGAAGATGAGCAGGATCAGAGAAAATATTTTGTATTTCATTTTTTAAGAGAAATTAATTGTATTTTTAAAAGCAGGAATGAATTTATAATTTAAAGGTATGAAATTTTTAAAATTTATGGGAATTCTATTTTTGATGATAAGTTGTCAGCAAAATAAAATCCCGATACAACCTGAAATTTTGACAGCCGAATATCAGATCATTACCCAAGATGAATTTGAGCGAGGTTATCATGTCTTTTTGGAATTTAAAATGAATAAAAACCTTGACATTGAGGCGATTGTGTTAAAAGGTAAATTATTTCCATTTAAAGAAAAAGGGGTTGAAAGCGATTGTTGTTACCTGATTGATCAATATTTTCCGGTTCAGTCAAGGTTGATTCAGAATTTTGAACCGCCAAAAACTGACAACCGCCCTGACGGTATAATTTTTGAAATAGACGGAAAAGCGTATTTTTACGAATTAGAATTTAAACTTAAATAAACAAATAAAAATTATGGATCCAATCTATTTGATTGTTGTAGGTGTGCCGATGCTTTTGAGCATGTATATCAGTTATCAGTTGAAAAGCAAATTCAAGCATTACTCAAAAGTTCACTTGGCAAACGGGATGAGTGGAAAAGAAATTGCCGAAAAAATGTTGAGTGACAACGGAATTCATGATGTCAAAGTGATTTCAACAGCCGGTCAGCTGACCGATCATTATAATCCTGCCAATAAAACAGTTAACCTTTCTGAAGTGGTTTACCACGAAAGAAACGCAGCCGCAGCAGCGGTGGCAGCCCACGAAGTAGGTCATGCAGTTCAGCACGCCAAAGGATATTCTTGGTTAGAAATGCGTTCCAAAATGGTACCGATGGTAAGTATTTCAAGTAATCTTTTGCAATGGGTTTTGATGGGAGGAATCATTCTTTATGCATCTTCGGGAATTACTTCGGTTTTATGGATCGGGATTGTGCTTTTTGCGATTACAACTGCTTTTGCTTTTGTGACTTTGCCGGTGGAATATGACGCGAGTAACCGTGCGCTTGCCTGGTTGAAAGACCGAAATATGGTGATGCCAAACGAATATGACGGCGCAAAAGATGCTTTGAAATGGGCGGCTAGAACTTATCTGGTAGCAGCAATCGGTTCATTGGCTCAATTGCTTTATTTCGTGATGATTGCGATGCGTGGAAGGGATTAAATTTATCATTAAGTTGATTAAATCCTTTGGGGGATTAAGATTATTTAAGATTTCTTAAATCAGCTTGCTGAACTTAATCTGTCTTAATAAATATATTTACCTTAATGATAAAACCGCAATGGTTTTAAAATATCAAAACCTGTCAGGTCCTTGGATTTGACGGGTTTTTTATTTTATAGAATTCAAAGCAACCCAAATTCAAAACAGTATTTGATAAGTTGAGCCGTGTTTTTGGATTCGGTTTTTTCTAGTAAACTTTTGCGGTGACTGATGACCGTGAGTTGGCTGATGAATAATTTATCTGCAATTTCCTGATTGGTCAGTCCTTCCGCAATCAAAGCCAAAACTTCTTTTTCACGCTTGGTAAAAACCGGTGTTTTAGAAGTTGTTACTACCTGATCACTCAAAATTTTCCGGATTGAAGGGGGCAGGAACTTTTTTCCCGATGAAACCATTTCAATGGTTTCAATCAATTCATCAGAACTTGTATTTTTCAAAAGATAAGAATCAGCGCCGTTTTCCAGCATTTTATGGATGATTCCCGCTTGGTTAAAAGTACTCAACGCGATGATTCCTACTTCGGGAAATTCCTGTCGGATGGTTGCGCAAAATTCAATTCCATTTCCGTCCGGTAGATTGATGTCCAACAGAACGATGTCGGTATCGGGATTTTGTTTCAGAAATTTAATGCCGATATTTCCTTCCGTTACTTGCGCAACATCTTCAACATAAGCCATTTCGCTGAGCATAGCGGAAATTCCTTCGGCTACGACCTGATGGTCTTCAATCATCAATATTCTCATATCAGACAGGTATTTCTATGTGAACGGCGGTTCCTGAATCTGAAGAATCGATTTCGAGCTTTCCTTTCCAGTAATCGACTCTCGACCGAATTCCCACAAGTCCCATTCCTTTTTCTTTTTCAATCGAATTTACCTTAAAACCATTTCCGTCGTCTTCCACCTCGAGTATGACGAGGTTTTCATCTTTTCTGAGCTGAACCAGAATTTCTTTTGCTCCAGAATGTTTAATAGCGTTATTGACCAGTTCCTGAATGATCCGATAAACTGAAATATCCAATTGTTTTCCGAGTCCATTTTCGATGTGGTAAGACTGATAAATAATATTCAAATTTTCATTTTTCATGCTTTGAACAAATTCATTGATCGCACCATCTAATCCGAATTTCAAGATACTTTCCGGCATTAGATTGTGTGCAACTCGGCGGAGTTCGCTGATGGATTCGTCCAAAAGATGAACCGATTTTTCAAAAGCAGCTCCGTCTTCTTCTGTAATGATTAGTTTTCTTTGCATAGTGTTTAGATTGAGTTTTACGCCACTCAAAAGTCCGCCCAGTCCGTCATGAAGTTCTTTGGCCATTCGGCTTCTTTCATCTTCCTGACCTTGGAGAAGGGCCTGAGTGGCAAATAATTGTTTCTCTTTTTCCAATCGTTGGTTTTCCTTTTCTGCCAATTTTTTTTTGATAATCGCTAAACGGTATTGTATCAAAGCAAATGCAAGTGCTGTGAGTAAAATCAGAACAGCTGCAATCGCCAACCAAGTGTACCATTTTCTTTCATTTTCAAGGGTTTGAATTTTGAATTCTTTTTTCTCGGTTTGATAGACGGTTTCAAGAAAAGCAATTTGACGTTGATTGTCTTCATTGAATAATGTATCACGTAAATGATAAGCGGAATTCAAGTGTTGAAAAGCGGAACGGAAATCGGATTTTTTCTCATAAATCAAAGCTAGAAGTGACAACAGCCTTTCTTCGGAATCTTTGGATTCAAGAACTTTAGCTTTGTCCAATGCTTCCAAAGCGGATTGATGTGCTTCTTCCACTTGTTGGTTTACCAGATAAGTTTCTGCCAGAGATAGTTTCGCACGCATGATTTCCCATTCATTTGAAGTAGATTCGGCCAATTGGATGGCTTGTTTGAAATCGGAAATTGCCTTTTCGTTTTCTTCTGTGTAGGCGTGGTATACCCCGTAATTGTAATGATAAAGAATTATATGGTGTTCAAAATTATTTTTGTCCGCTATTTTTTTCATTTCTTCCAATAAGGGAATGGCTTCCTTAAATTGTTTTTGATCTACCAGAATTGAAACCAACGCCAAAGTCCCGGAAGCGACCATCAATTCATCTTTATTTTTTTTTGCCAATTTTGTAGCTTCCCTTGCATATCTTTCAGCTTTTTCATTCTCAAACACATAAGCGTAAAGAATGGCGAGATTATTTAAGGTTTTAACTTTTGTGGTGAGGTTTTGAGTATCTTCAAAAATCCGCAAAGCATCAGTATAGAATTCGATTGCGGCCGGATAATCGCCTTGTTGTTGTTTCAAAACGCCATAATTATGCGTTACAATACCATGAGCTATACGGGCTTTTGGTGTGTCCAATTTTAAATAAATGCTGTCCGCCGTTTTATAATTCTGATGAGCCGATTTAAAATCAAATTTGACATCGGCATAATAAGCGCCCAGAAATCTATATGCATTGGCAATACCCATAGGATCGCGTTGTTTTTCAGCGATTTGAATCAGTTGATCCGCAATTTTTGAAGCACGATCTGGATTGCTGTAAATAAAGGATTTCCCGTTTGAGAGCACGGAATCTATGTTAACTTGACCGGATTTGTCGGTATATTTCAGGATCAAAGAATCCTGTTGCGCAAAAATCGAAAATGGCAATAAGATGGATAAAGCAAGAGCCAACCGGGACGGGAAAATTTTTTGGAGTTGAATTTCAGGAAAAAATAACTTCATAAACAACTTTTTAGATTTGTTCCAAAGGTTGGTATATGTAGGTTGAATTTGATTTTACTAAAATTCGAGAGTCAAGATACACAAACCTGAGGAAATTTAAAAATTTTAAAAAAATCAAGGACAAATTGCGATGTCCCTGATTTGTTGATTCATCAGAATTTTAAAGTTAGTCCGGCATTCAATACCGAAACACCATAACCCAATTCTGCATAAACGCCGAACATATCGGAAAAAAAATAGCGTGCACCCAAAAATCCGCTCAGGCCGATTCTGCTGCCATAATTCTTTCCGAAATATTCTTCGTCCAAATCTGAAGTATATTTGACAATGTTATAACCCAGCATGGCGCCGCCATAAAGATCCAGATTGGGAAGATTTTCAAAACCGTTATAATGATAGGCTCCGCGAACCCCGACTATGATATAATTCCATTTGGCATTATAACTTGAATCGGAATATTTATATCCGGTCGTACCGGCATATCCGCCTAAACTGACCACACCCGGTCCTCCGACTTCCCAGATGCCGTGGTCAACAGAAAGACTAATGGCCGGACGGACTTTTCCGTATCCGCCCAAAGCGGTTCCTACGCCAATTCCTGCATTGATAGTGGTCGTTCCTTTTTGGAATGCTTGTGCTTTTGTTTCTGTATAAATAATTGAAAATAATAGGGAGAATAGAATGATAAATGATTTTTTCATAATTTTTTGATTTAAAGATTTTAGAAAAACAAGAGCACATGAGGACGCGCGCTCTTGCTATAAAACACTAATTAATTAGCAGCGTACAAAATATTAGGACCATTTATCCAATAAGTATTTGTTCCACCATCTGTAACTCTAAAACCTTTCCAGTCACCATTTGCAGGCGTTGTGGTGTTTCCGTCTCCATTTGTGTCTCCACCATGCGTATCGTCTTTATACGAAGTAAGTATTGCCGTAGGATCTAACTGAACGCTGCCATTGTAGGATTGAAGTCCACCACTCGGGTATGAAAACTTTACAATTACATTGGGTTTGATATTGATTGTTGCGGTGGGAGTTCCCCCAATCAAATTAACCTGTTCATAAACATAAGGTACTTCTGTATTGTCCCAATTAACAGATAAACCGTCACTTCCACCATTTATGTCTATATAAATTCCATTATATTTATTTTTTACCGAAGGTTCCTCCGGATTGTGGAATACATTGCTTTGGTTTAACTGATAGTAGCCCTGAAAATAGATAGGTTTCCCATTGTCGTACAAGGCGTTATTGGTAAATTTACTCACGCTTGCATCTTTCATATAAGAACTTCCATAGAACGCATAGGAACTGCCGCCGGGCTGATAGAATGTATGGGCAATTCTGCAATGGTCAAAAGTAAAGGCAACAGACTGTTCCCATCCGATTGATACAGCTCGACTACTTCCACCACTAGGTTGACCGGCATAGAAAATGTCTACATATTTGAACACAGAACCAACAGTTCCACGAAGATCCAAATCCACCCAATCACCTTTTTCTGCTTGTGTCGCATTTCCGTCTCCGTTTGTATCGCCACAATATCGGTCATCGGCAAGTGAAGTAAAGACAATACGTTTGTCAGGTGTTCCTTCGGCGATGATTTTTCCTTGTTCGTAAACGCTGATACTTGCATTTCTGATTTTTACAATCGCACCCGGCTTGATGGTCAGAACGGAACGCACCGATAAATCAGATTCAATTACATACACAAAACCTTCTTCCCAAACTGTAGGTTCGTTAATAGTTCCCGAAACTTCAATGACATCACAATTCGCAACCGGTTCTTCCGGATCTTCCGGCATTCCACTGTCATCATCTGTACTTGTACAAGCCGTAAAATATAATCCGGCAAATAATAGAATTAATAATTTTTTCATCTTGAATTTATTTGATTTTTATTGATGACAAAATTATCGGCAGCAGGAAAGGAAGACAATCCTTATAAATGAGGATTTTGAATAAGATCTGCGAATTTCGAGCTTCGAATTTCGAGTTTCGAACTTCTCCACATAAAAAAATCCCGCCAAAAGCGGGATTCATCTATATTCTATTCTCTATTTTCTATGCTCTCTTACTCCAACCAACTCGTTTTGTAGCTATCGTCTTCCAAATCCAAAGCAGCCTGTGTAATTTTCAATGGATGAAAAGGATCCACCATCACGGCTAATTCTTCTGTTTCCTTTTGTCCGATGCTTCTTTCCATCGCGCCCGGATGAGGTCCATGTGGAATTCCACCCGGATGCAATGTGAAATATCCTTGCTCTATGTGGTTTCGGCTCATGAAATCCCCATCTACATAATACAATACTTCTTCCGAATCGATGTTACTATGATTGTACGGTGCAGGAACCGAATCCGGATGATAATCATACAAACGTGGGCAGAAAGAACAAATCACAAAATTATTTCCTTCAAAATTCTGATGCACCGGAGGCGGCTGGTGAATTCTTCCCGTAATCGGTTCAAAATTATGAATAGAAAATCCATACGGATAAAAATATCCGTCCCAACCTACCACATCAAAAGGATGCGTTGCATAGGTAATCGGATGAATCATTCCTGCTTTTTTGACTTTGATGAGGAATTCTCCTTTTTCGTCAATTGGCGCTTTGTATTGCGGAACTTTGATATCGCGCTCACAGAAAGGCGAATGCTCCAAAAGCTGACCGTATTTATTGCGGTATCTTCTCGGTGTTTCGATAGGAGAGAAGGACTCCAGATACAAAATCCGGTTTTCTTCCGTATCGAACTCAAGTTGATAAATCGTTCCGCGCGGAATGATCAGATAATCTCCATATTCAAATTGGATATCACCTAAAAATGTTTTCAATGTTCCGCTTCCTTTATGAATGAAAAGCATTTCATCACACTGACCATTTTTATAGAAATAATCGGTCATCGACTTTCGTGGCGCAGCCACACCCATAATCAGATCATTGTTAAAAAACATAGGTATTCGGGCTTCCAGAAAATCATCAGTCGGTTTGGCTTTAAATCCCTGTACAAGTCTTGGTGTTATATTTTTTTCGATAGCTGCAACCGGGGTCACATCAATCGGTTCACCAAATTTCAGCATTTGCGTTGGACGATGAATGTGGTACAAAAGAGAAGAAACCCCGCTGAAACCTTCTGTCCCGAATAATTGTTCGTAACGGTGTTTTCCGTTTGCATCTTTGAAAACCACATGTCTTTTCTGAGGAATTTCCCCTAACTGATGATATCTCATTTCTTTTTGCTTTGTTTGGTTAAAATTACGGATAATTCAAAAAGAGTTCAAATTATTCCGCCAAAATTTCGGTTTCACTCAGAACTTCATCCGAAGTTTATCCCAGAAACTCATTTTGGATTGCACTCTTCCGATTTCATTTAGCAACATCGAATGAAAATCCTTGTTGAAATTCATCTTTTGTGATTGCCGATAAGTCTTTAAAGCTTCCACATAATCCTGTCTATGTTCCGCGATTTTCCCTTTCTGATAGTACAAAGTGGCTTTGTCGGCACCTTTTACTTTCAGGCCTTCTTCAATTGTTTTTTTTGCTTCCTCCAATTGCCCGAATTCAATCAACAGATAACCATAATTCACATAAGCAACCGGATAAGTTCCTTTGCAGAATTTAATGGCCAGTTCATAATGGCGTTTGGCACGTTCAAAGTCCTTGATTTTGGTTTCGTAAATCCATCCCAGATGATTGTGCGCCCTTCCGTAACCTGGATCTATGGTCAGAATTTCTTCCAATAAATCCTTGGCACCCGAAATATCGCGTTCGTCAATGGCTTTGCCAACTTCCAGAAAAAGATTTTCTACCTCCTGCATTTTGTAAGAATTAAACCCAAAATTAATTATTTTTTTATCAATTTCAGGGTTTCTTGGGTTTTGTCTTTAAAACGAATTCTCAAATGATAAATTCCGTGTGGCAGAGAAGCTAATCCGGAATTCAGTTCTGAAACAGAAGATTTTGAAAGTACCATTTTTCCGCTCAGATCAAATAATTGCAGAGTTAAAAACGGTTTTTGAGATTCAATCTGAATTTGATTCGTAAAAGGATTCGGATAAACCAGCGATTTTTTCTGCGGGATTTCATCCACCCCAAAAACTAAATTGGTTCCAAAATCGGTTAATTCCCAGCCTGCATCATACATGAAAGAAGATTGAACAAGTCCCATTGTTGAACCGATTCCCTCATAAAATCTGAATCGGATTCTGCCACTCTTGTTCGAAATGGTAGGTTTTTACCATGTCCAATCCATAGACAGTTTCGTAAGTGATGTCTAGCACAGGCAAAGGCTCCGAAGACTCACCCTCGACAAAACCGGAAAAATCCATCATATCTCCAATTTCAAGGTTGAAGTCATACAAAAGATATTCCCCTTGTTCATGCTGGGTGTTGGAGGTATAATACACATAGACTTTCTTTTCCTCCACATCTTCAGATAGATAGAATTCAGCCGTTGACCAATCAGACCAATCAGTGGTATAAGGGGGAGTCGATCGATATCGCGATCGTACTTCTAATTCCAAATAAGTTTTGCCATTGATTTCGTGCGTAACGGAATTGAACCGATAATGATAATCAATATATTCGAATTCACCTGTTTCTGGAACATACATAAAAAAAGAAGCAATCCATTGATTATCTGGGAGCAATAAAGGGCGGTACTCTTGTGAAAATAAAAAGGGAGAAAGCCCAAAAAGAAGAGAAAGTAAAATTTTTTTCATAATGTAGTTTTATTAGTTTCCTAAGATAATCATTTCTTCTCCAAATAAGCCATATAAAATCCATCAAAACCACTTTGAGAAGGAAGAATCTGTTTTTCCCTGACCAATGTAAAATCCGGATGATTTTTTAGAAATTTTTCTACTTGTAGTTGATTTTCACTTGGCAAAATCGAACAGGTCGCATACACCATGGCGCCGCCCGGTTTCAAAATTTTACAATAATCATTCAGAATTTTTTCTTGTTCTTTTTTTATGCTTTCCACAAAGTCCAAGCTCAATTTCCATTTGGCATCCGGATTCCGGCTCAAAACACCCAAACCACTACAAGGCGCATCAATAAGCAATCGGTCTGCCGTGTTTTCCATTTTTTTAATCACTTTGGTCGAATCGATGACTTTCGTCTGTATATTTTGCGCACCGGCTCGCTTGGCCCTTTTTTTCGTTTCCAACAATTTCCATTCATGAAGATCCAGCGCATAAATCTGACCTTTGTTTTCTGTCAAAGCAGAAAGATGCAAAGTCTTTCCGCCGGCACCCGCACAAGCATCCACCACACGCATTCCCGGCTGTACATTCAGATAAGGCGAAATCAACTGCGAACCCGCATCCTGAATTTCAAACAAACCATTTTTAAAAGCCTCAGTTCGGAAGATGTTGGCTTTTTCCAACATTTCCAAAGCATCCGGATATTTAGATAAAACTTCCGTTTCAAAACCTTCTTCCTTCAGTTTTTTCTGCAAAGATTTCCGGTCAATTTTCAGAGTATTGGTACGGATGATCGTCGGCGCAGGAATGTTCATCGCTTCCATTTCCTTTTGCCATTGTTTACCCAATTCAGACCTTCCCAACTCATCCAGCCAATCGGGAATAGAAGCACTAACCGCAAAATTTCTATCGGTCGCCGCATGATTGCGTTTCAAAACTTCTTTCTGACTGATTTTTTTGAATTCGTCCCAATAAGGCAATTTTTCATCGTTCAACACAAACCAAGTCCCCACAAAATCCCAAAGATTTTCCGGCGAAACCTCTTTGCCCATCGAAGCCTCAATCATCCTTTTCCACCGCACCGTATCATAAACCGTTTCGGCAATAAAACCGCGGTCGCGGCTGCCCCATTTCGGATTCGATTTCAACGTACGTTCCAGTTCGCGGTCCGCATATTTGTTGTGAAAAAAAACATTATTCAAAGTTTCGGTAATACCTATAAACAGATTTTTGTACGGAAGGATTTTCATTCAAATGATTTAAGATGCAAAACTACAAATTTACCTTGTGTAATGAATTCTTTTTTAGAGCCAATCCGGCTGTACGTTCCCATCTTTTTTATATTTCTTCGTTTTTTGTAACCCGGAAAAAGGAGTTTGCTGTCGCTCCACTCTTTTTCCGGGACAAAAAATCTCGCCCTGCAAAAAAGGATGTCCACTGCCATCCGGGCTATTTTCTAAGTTTAAAGTTTAAAGTTTCAGATTTCAAGTTTAAGTTGATCCACTTTGCCAAAGTTTTCATCGTTCTGAGCGGACTTTGGCAAAGTTTCTCTAAGAATTTTAAAGAAACCCCTTTATTTCATTTCGACTAAATCAAAACCAATTTTTAATTCCTTGCTGCTTTTGAAGTTTCAAGTTTGAAATTTCAAGTTTCAGGTTTCAAGTTTAAGTTGATCCAAGTTGCCTTAATTTTCTTCATTTCTTAATGGTTAAATGAAATTTTGATTGAAAGAAATTTGATTGTGAATATTCATTCATTCTCTCACACCCTAACACCCCAACACACTCCAACACATTGCACCACCAACTCAACTCTTTGCAAAATCAATCTCAAGGACTATATCAAAAATCATTACTTTTGCCGAAGAATCAAAAAATGATGTACAAACTCCTCATACGTCCCGTTTTATTTCAATTCGACCCGGAAGATGTCCATCATTTTACTTTTTCTTTCCTGAAAATCATTCAAAAAATCCCTTTTGTACCCAATTTGCTCAGAAGTCTTTACACTGTCAAAGACCCAAAATTAGAACGGGAAGTTTTCGGTATCAAATTTCCAAATCCCGTTGGTCTCGCCGCCGGATTCGACAAAGACGCCAAACTATACAAGGAATTATCCAACCTCGGATTTGGATTCATAGAAATAGGAACCGTAACACCCAAACCCCAGCCGGGAAACGAAAAGAAAAGATTATTCCGACTGAAAAATGACGCTGCTATCATCAACCGCATGGGCTTTAACAACAAAGGTGCTTGGGATGCAGCCAAAAGACTCAGAAAAAATCATAAAGTAATCATTGGAGGAAACATAGGTAAAAACAAAATCACAGCCAACGAAGAAGCGATTCACGATTATGAAATCTGTTTCGATGCTTTGTACAGCGTGGTGGATTATTTTGTGGTCAATGTCAGCAGTCCCAATACACCCAATCTGCGTGAATTACAGGACAAAGAACCTTTAACGCAATTACTTCAAACTTTACAGGAAAGAAACCTAAATAAACCGGAACCTCGTCCCATTCTTTTAAAAATAGCACCTGATCTGACCGACGAACAACTGCTAGACATCATCGACATCGTAAAAACAACCGGAATTTCAGGAGTAATTGCTACAAACACAACCATTTCCAGAGAAAATTTAATCCCGACGCATCGGGAAGGTAACCAAAATGAAAGCGGAGGTCTAAGTGGAAAACCTTTAAAAGACCGTTCTACTGAAGTTATCCGATTCCTTTCCGAAAAAAGCGGGAAATCTTTCCCGATCATCGGAGTAGGAGGAATTCATTCGCCCGAAGATGCCATTGAAAAACTGGAAGCAGGCGCTTCATTGGTTCAGGTTTATACCGGATTTATTTATGAAGGACCGGGATTGGTAAAACGAATCAACAAAGCCATTTTGAAATCTATTTAATTCATGATGCGATCACTAATTTCTTAAAAACAAAAAAAACGGAAGCCCAAAAGACCTCCGTTCTATTATTTGTATAATTAAATCATTAATTCTCTACCAAAACCCATTCACCGCTTTCGATCATCGGTTTGGCTACTTTGAATTTCATTTCCTGTTTTTCTCCGGTATTCACATTTCGGATGGTAACTTTTTCATTCGGAAGAATTTTCACAACGGTTCTTGGCGCCGTAACTTCCGGTCGCTGCGCAGGTGAATTGGTAGCAGAAGTTGAATTGCTGTAATAACCATTATTTCCAGATGGAGAAGGGCTTTCATCAGCACCGCGATTGGTTTCAACTTTTTCCTGTTTCACTTGTTTCGCTTGCTGAATCTGCTCCGGATCCGGCGTAGGCAATTCTCCTTTGAATAGGAAAGAAATGATTTCCTTGTTCACACGATCAAGCATTCGCTGGAATACAAAGAAAGATTCCTGTTTGTAAATCACAAGCGGATCTTTTTGCTCGTAAACCGCATTCTGAACCGAACGACGCAAATCGTCCACATCACGCAAATGTTCTTTCCAATGCTCGTCGATTAGGCTCAAAACAATTCCTTTTTCGAAATCTTTTACCAGTTTTTTACCTTGTGTTTCATAAGATTCCTTCAGATCTGTTACAACCATCAGGGTTTTAATTCCGTCGGTAAAAGGAACCTGAATTCGGCTGAACTGATTGGAAGGATTTTCATAAACGCTTGCAATAATCGGATAAGCTTTTTCGGCTTGATGGTCGATGTGTCGCTGATAATCCGCAACTGCTGCTTTGTAAACTTTCTCAGTCAGATCCCGAACAGAAGTTGATTTGAATTCGCTTTCCGTAACCGGCGTATCCATTGTGAAATATTTGATCAAATCAAATTCAAGCTGTTTGTAATTTTCATTGTTTTTGGCTTCGGCCACAATAGAAGCTGCCGTATCATAAATCATATTGGCAATGTCCACATCCAATCGCTCTCCGAACAATGCATTTTTTCTTCTTCGGTAGATTACCTCACGCTGCTTGTTCATCACGTCGTCATATTCCAGCAAACGCTTACGAACTCCAAAGTTGTTTTCTTCCACTTTACGTTGCGCACGTTCGATGGATTTTGAAATCATCGAATGTTGAATCATATCGCCTTCTTTATGCCCCATACGGTCCATCAGTTTGGAAATTCTTTCCGAACCAAATAGTCGCATCAAATTATCTTCAAGCGAAACATAAAACAATGTACTTCCCGGGTCTCCCTGACGACCGGCACGACCTCGTAGCTGACGGTCAACTCGTCTTGAATCGTGTCTTTCCGTTCCTACGATGGCCAAACCTCCGGCTTCTTTTACTTCCGGTGTAATCTTGATGTCGGTACCACGTCCTGCCATATTCGTAGCGATGGTAACCACACCCGCACGACCTGCTTCTGTAACAATATCGGCTTCTTTTTTATGAAGTTTCGCGTTCAATACGTTGTGTGGAATTTTTCTCAATTGAAGCGCACGGCTCAATAATTCCGAAGTTTCAACATTGGTCGTACCCACAAGTACCGGACGTTTTTGGTTTTCTGCCAGATCTACAACGTCTTCAATAACCGCATTGAATTTCTCGCGATTGGTTTTATATACTTTATCCTGTAAGTCAAATCTTGCAATCGGACGGTTGGTCGGAATGGCTACAACATCCAGTTTGTAGATTTCCCAGAATTCTCCTGCTTCCGTTTCCGCCGTACCGGTCATACCCGCTAGTTTGTTGTACATACGGAAGTAATTCTGCAAAGTTACCGTTGCAAAAGTTTGGGTAGCAGCTTCAATTTTTACATTTTCTTTCGCCTCAATCGCCTGGTGCAATCCATCCGAATAACGACGTCCGTCCATAATACGTCCCGTTTGTTCGTCAACGATTTTCACCTGACCTTCCATTACCACATACTCCACATCTTTTTCAAATAGGGTATAGGCTTTCAATAATTGGGTCAGTGTGTGAATGCGTTCAGATTTGATGGAGAACTCACGGAAGAATTCTTCTTTTTCCTGGTATTCTTCTTCTTTCGAAAGATTTTTCGCTTCAATTTCACCAATCTTGGTGGCTACATCGGGCAAGATGAAGAAATTTGGATCTTCCATTCCCTGAGAAAGGTATTCAATTCCTTTATCGGTCAAATCTACCTGATTATTTTTCTCGTCAATTACGAAATAAAGGTGCTGATCTACTTCCGGCATTTCACGGTTATTGTCCGCGATATAATGTCCTTCTGTTTTTTGTAATTGCGTTCGAACTCCTTCCTGACTTAAAAACTTAATCAAAGGCTTGTATTTGGGTAATCCACGGAATACCTGGTACAAATGGAAACCACCATCTTTTCTATCGCCTTCTTCAAATATTTTTTTGGCTTTGTTCAGGGTTTTACCTAATTCTTCGCGTTGAATGTTGAATATTTTTTCAACTTTAGGTTTCAATGCGTCAAATTCCTGACGATCGCCTTGCGGAACCGGCCCCGAAATAATCAAAGGCGTTCTAGCATCATCAATCAAAACCGAGTCCACCTCATCGACAATCGCGAAGTTCAATTCACGTTGTACGAGGCTTTCCGGTGTATTGGCCATATTGTCACGCAGGTAGTCAAAACCAAACTCATTATTGGTTCCATACACGATATCGGCTTTGTAAGCCTGTCTTCTTCCTTCTGTATTGGGTTGGTGATAATCGATACAATCCACGCGCATTCCGTGGAATTCAAAAATCGGCGCCATCCATGCCGAGTCACGTTTTGCAAGGTAATCGTTTACGGTCACAAGGTGAACACCACGACCGGTAAGAGCATTCAGGTAAACCGGAAGTGTCGCCACCAAAGTTTTACCTTCACCCGTTTGCATCTCTGCAATTTTCCCTTGGTGAAGTGCTGTACCACCAATTAACTGAACGTCATAGTGAACCATATCCCAAACCACTTCCTTTCCGGCAGCATCCCAGGAATTATGCCATTTGACTTTTTCTTCGCCCACGACTTCTACATAAGATTTTAAAGCCGAAAGCTCCCGGTCAAATGGGGTGGCCGTTACTTCAATTTCAGAATTGTTTTTGAAACGTTTGGCGGTTTCTTTCACTACGGCAAAAGCTTCGGGAAGAATTTCCATCAGGATTTTTTCTTCTATTTCATAAGCTTCTTTGTTGAGCTTATCGATTTGCTCGTAGATGCCTTCTTTATCATCAAAATTTTCAGTGGTTTCTGCCTTGGTTTTCAGTTCGGCAATTTCTGCTTTCTGTGCACTTGTTGCTTCTGCCAATTTGGCTTTGAATCCGGCTGTTTTGGCTCTCAGTTCGTCATTGGACAGATTTTCTATCTGCTTTTCAGCCTGCAATGCCTTTTCAGCATATTTCTGTAATTCTTTTACGTCTTTCTGATTTTTATCGCCTAAAAAACCTTTTAATACTTTTTCAATAATACTCATAATTCATTTTTTTCATCAAGGACGAATCGGTTTCCCGATTT
>JAEWHB010000118.1 GCA_023388015.1 Bacteroidota bacterium | reverse complement strand
TTTCGTAAATTTCTTCTCGGGGCAATTCCAATCCGATTTTGATGAGGTTAAAATTTCGGGGCGCAGTTTGTTTTTTTCTGAAAGATGAAAAAGGTTTTCCGGTTCCACGATAAATTTCCAATGCCCGAATGATCCGCACCGGATTGTTTATGTCGACTTGTTCAAAATATTCGGGATCAACTTGTTGTAGTTCGTTTTGAAGTGGTTCAATTCCTTGGTTTTCAAATTCCTGATTTAATTCTTCACGAATTGATTTATCGATTTCAGGAAATTCATCCAAACCTTCGGTTACGGCTTTTTCAAACATTCCCGAACCGCCGACCATTACAACTGTATCGTGTTTTTGGAATAATTCTTCGAGTTTTTGCAGGGCATCTTTTTCAAAATCTCCAACGGTATAATCTTGGTGAATGCTTAGATTTTGAATAAAATGATGCGGAACTTCGGCTCGTTCTTCATCGGTAGGAACGGCCGTTCCGATTTTCATTTCTTTGTAAAATTGTCGGGAGTCAAAGGAAATGATTTCTGTTTTTAAAGATTTGGCAATAAAAACAGCAAGCCCCGTTTTGCCAATGGCAGTGGGGCCTGTGATGATAATCAAGTTTCGGCGAAATTTATTCATTGAGAATTTCTGCGTCTGTAACTATGGTTTTTATTTTTTGTTTCTTTTCCCATTCTAGGTAATTGTCCATTTCGCGTCCGAAATATTTCAGTGCAAAAAGTACGATGGCTGCGTCATCCAAAATAAATCCCGGAATTAAATCAATCGGAGAAAGGACATAAGCAATTACAGCTGAGCCGATCAAAAGATTTCTTTTCTTGGACTTATATTTTCCGGAAACTGTATCAATCATCATTCTTGCAAACGCTTTTGCATTGTCTGTAGCCGACATATTGGATGTTTTGGCTTGTAGTCCGATGATTCCGGCCAGTTTGAATATTTTTAATTTGTTCATTGTAGGAAGTTTAAGTTAAACGTTCAGTGAAAATCAAAAAACATTCCAAGAATTTTTATTCCTCAATTATTCTTTTAAAAGATTGTCAATCATTTGATGAACTTCAGGGGAATTCCAATCAGCAGATTTGATTTCTTTACGAACTATATCGCCGTTTTTGTCCAGAATATAAGTTGTGGGAAAGGAACCCGGAATCAAAACCTTGGGCAATAAAGTATTGGCTTCGTAAACCGGCATCGTATAATTATGTTTTTGTAAAAACGGAACGAATTTTTCCGGTTTGTCTTTCATCGTCAACAAAACGAAGGCGATTTGATCTCCTTTGGCTTCATAGAGTTTCTGAATGCTCGGCATTTCTTCCACACAAGGTGGACACCAACTTCCCCAGAAATTAAAAAACACGACTTTTCCACGAAAATCCTTCAGATTCGCATCGGCTGTTCCGTTGAAACCTTTTAATTCGATGTCCATATTTTCATCGTTCAGATTAAAAGTACGGATGGGTTTTTCGGTGCTTTGACCGGCAAGTGTTTTTTCATTCAGAAAACCGGTTGCCCAATCTCCAACAGGCGTGAAAAAAAACAATCCCAACAAAACCAATGCTATGATGCTAATGATGATTCCTTTGTCCAATTTCATAGTTCAAAATTATAAATTAAAATCAATCTTTGGGAATTTTGAGCGTTTTACTCCGAAATCACAATTATACAAATTGAATTTTAAATTCCAATTTCTACTTGAAATCGTATATACCAATTATTGGTATTTTTGTCTAAGAAATAATCTTTCGTTTCATAAGTTGCTTCCGCTTGTAATTTAAAAGCGTGTTCCCAAATGTATTTGGTCATACCTAAGCTGAATTGTTGTGTGTTGGGCTCAAACGCACGGATTTCATTGTCCACCCATTGATTGGAATATCGCCCGATGACTTCAAAATTATTTCTGAAAAGATAACTTCCCTGTAAATCCACACCTTGTCCTACAAAAACATATCGGACATCATTAGGGTCTTCAGGATTTACTGTAATCGGATTTTTTGCTGAACGGTTCATATAAGCCGACATAAATGCCCAGCCGTCGTATTTGAAAATCAAATCTGCAAAGGCAGACTGCATCGTTCGTTTGGCAAACAATTCGCTTCCCGTTTGTCCGCGTTCACGTCGTGCCTGATTATTTTGATGAAAAGCTCCGGAAAGCATCAATTTGGGTTTGGTTTCACGCATCAAATCTCCCTCAAAATAAGCACCTGTTTTTTTGAAAGCTCCAAACGGATAAATTTCAGCTTTTCCCGTCAGGGCAATTCCAGTATCTTCATTGTCCGTCCAGTTTCTACCGTCGCCCAAACTTACCGCACCGCGGAAATTATAGGAAAATTTATCCTCAAATTCATTTGTATTATGAACCTGAAGTCCGAAATCTCGGTCAATATTAAATCGGGCATTGTTGATGGAGCGGTCGGTTAATTGTAAACCGCCCGAAGAATTCAGTCGCTGACGGTTTCCGGGTAATTTGGTTTGACCAAAACTGAAATCCCAGTGGTCTGTGGGTTTATAAACAATGACCGCATCGCGGATGATGTTAATGTTTTTTCCTTCTTCCAATTCCCCAACATCTTCCGGTGCAAAGGAAAGCTGAATGGAATACATAAAATCGGGGCTTCCCACATAACCGTCAAAACGCAGACGAAGCCTTCTGATTTGCGCATCAATTGATTCTTCGCCATCTTCAAAATGATTAAAAGTAGCTCGGTTTTGCATTCTGAACCGAATGTTTAATTGGAAAATACTATCGGGTGAAGTCAATCCCAAACCTTTACCATAACTGTAATAGGGGAGTGCGGCATGCTGCCTTTCCATATCCACCGAATCATATTTAATGATCTGCGCAAAGGAAGTTAGTCCGAAAAATAAAAATAATGCTGTGAGAATTAATTTTTTCATCCGTTTGTTTTGATTTTGCAAAACTAATGGATTTCTTCGTTACGGATCAATTTTTCAGAAAATACAAGTCCGATTTTCCCGAAGCTTGTTCAAAAATCATGTTTTCCTGTTCTTTTATGCGGTCGGTCAGTAGAATTCCGTCCAGATGATCGCGTTCATGCTGGAAAATAACGGAGGTGAAACCTTCCAGAACTTCTGTTTTTGTTTCTCCTTTTAAATTTTGGTATCGAATTTCAATGGCATAATTTCGCAAGACAAAACCTCTTTCGTCAAAAGATAAATCGCCTTCCGGGTCTTTTTGCATCAGATCAGAAGTCCATAAAATTTCGGGATTTATAAATAATTCAAAAGGTCGTTCCGGTTTGTCAAACCTTTGTACCCAAACCATCCGGCGGTTAATTCCGACTTGTGGCGCAGCGATTCCTACGCCGCCTTCGTGTCTTACGGAAAGCAACATTCTTTCTGCCAACAATTTCGTCAGTTTATGTTTGGGCTTAATAGAAGTTGAAATGGATTTTAAAACCACAGAATCCGAAGGGTTATTGCGATTAAAAACCCGCATCATTTCGATTGAATTTGTTTCAACCAATTCTTTTTCTTCTTTTGAAAATTTCTGAGCGGATAAATGTATTCCGAAACAAATCAGGACAAGAAAAGTCAGTTTTTTCATAAATAAATCAGGATCTGTATTTCAAATTCAAGGCTTTCAGAATCGCCCAGGTTTCCGCATCCAAAACACCATCATAACGTTCCGGACGGAAGTGGTACTGAAAAGCGGTGATGACTTTTTTGGTCTGTTCGTCCCAAATTCCGGTCTTTCTGATTTCGTAACCGTATTTTTCAAATTCTTGTTGTACAGATTGAATAAATGTGGTAGAATCCTTTTCCAAATAAGGGAATTGGGAAAGAAACATATTTTTATGGACATCTTCGTACCAAGCGCCGATGTTGAATTCGTCATACAAGCGTTTCCAAGGGAATTTCGGTCCCGGATCGTGTTTTCTTTGCGGCGCAATATCGGAATGCGCCAGAACATTTACAGGTTCAATTTTATATCGGTCAATGATATCACGAGCCAATTCCGCTACTTTATCGATTTGATGTTTTGGGAAGTCGTAAAAAGTACGTTGAGCAGCTGCCATGTCGGGATCTCCACTCACGGGTGCGCTCGTGGTGTAGCCTAAATTGACAATTTCAATTCCGATGGAAGAAAAGTTGATATTGTTTACATTTTTCCAATAACTTGCTCCTGCATGCCATGAACGCTTGGTTTCGTCTACCAAAACATAAATTGAATCGGTATAATCATTTGGAATCAAATAATGCGAACTGACTTCCTGTTGCGTCAATACACGAATGGATTTTTCGTCGTCCAAGGCCGTATAGTGTAAAACCAAAAAGCGGATTCGTTCGTCCTGACCTTTTGCTGGATAATGCGTAGTAGAAACTTTATAATTGTCGAGTTTGGCAATTCTCGCAGATTCGTAACGTTCAGTAATCTTGTTGATGATGACGGTATCCCGTACGACCTGCTTGACAACTTTTGGCGGTTGTGAAGCACAAGACGATAAAATAAACAGAATAACAATGGAAATGGCTGATAAACTTTTCACTTTTTCTAATTAATAGTTTGCTGATACAAAAATAGTTAAAAAGAATTTGAGGAAAAAAGAGAAAAAACTTTGAAAAGAACTTGCATAAATCAAAGTATAGGATTACTTTTGCGTCCGCTTTCATGGTGATGGAGGTTGGAAGACAGGAGAGGTGCCAGAGTGGTAATGGAGCAGATTGCTAATCTGTCATCGGGAAACCGATGCCAGGGTTCGAGTCCCTGTCTCTCCGCAACTTGAAATATTCGGGGTGTAGCGTAGCCCGGTCATCGCGCCTGGTTTGGGACCAGGAGGTCGCAGGTTCGAATCCTGCCACCCCGACTTTTTAATCTCAAAATTTCAAGTAACTTTTTAGTGAAACGAATTTTGAGATTTTATTTTTAATGCGAAACGGTCGCGTAGCTCAGCTGGATAGAGCATCTGCCTTCTAAGCAGACGGTCATAGGTTCGAATCCTATCGCGATCACTACACGGAAACCCTGATAAATACAGGGTTTTTTCGTTTTTATAACTTTCTATTTGGGTGGTTGAGAGTTAAAAAAAAATCCACATAACACCACATTTTATCGTTTTTTGGTGCAAATTTGGTGCAAATTTGTCCTTGTAATTTCTACTTATATTTTTTTGAAATTCAAATCAAAATCTGGAATATATTTGCCGAATCCAATTCGTCTAAATGAAAGTGTTTTATACCATCGGCTTATTGATTGTTTCCAATGTTTTTATGACATTTGCCTGGTACGGTCATCTTAAATTCAAAGAATACGATTGGTTTTCCAATATGAGCCTTTTGAAAATCATCCTTCTCAGTTGGATGATCGCACTTTTTGAGTATATGGCCATGGTTCCGGCCAACAAAATAGGATTTGTGGGAAATGGCGGACCTTTTACTTTGTGGCAGCTCAAAGTCATTCAGGAAGTTATTACGCTTATTGTTTTTTCTTTTTTTACGATTCTGGTTTTTAAAAATGAAAGTTTCAGGACGAACCATTTGATCGGTTTTGCCTTTCTGGTACTGGCAGTCTATTTTATTTTCAAGAAATAAGCGGGGCATTTCATCAATTCACTTATTGCGCCTATATTTGGAATTCAAAAAATTAAAAAATGTCTAAAATTTTAATTATTGAAGACGAAGCCGCCATTCGGAACGTC
Source organism: Bacteroidota bacterium (assembly GCA_023388015.1). Taxonomy (GTDB): domain Bacteria; phylum Bacteroidota; class Bacteroidia; order Flavobacteriales; family Weeksellaceae; genus Moheibacter. The sequence goes on along the minus strand of JAEWHB010000118.1, from coordinate 2,850 downwards.
ATTAAAAATATATTACTCGACGAAGATAAAAGTTATGAAGTAGAGGTTGCGGAAGACGGTGAAGAGGGTTTGAGTAAAATTAAATCAATGGATTTTGACCTGATCATCAGCGATATAAAAATGCCGAAAAAAGATGGTGTTCAAGTGCTGGTGGAAGCTTTGGAATACAATCCCGATCTTTCTTTTCTGATGATTTCCGGACACGGAGATATTGAAACGGCGGTTGATTGCATTAAAAAAGGAGCTTTTGACTACATTTCAAAACCACCCGATCTGAACCGCTTTCTTAGCACAGTCCGAAATGCATTGGATAAAAAAGTTCTGATTACAAAAAATAAAGAACTTACCACTGAAAACAAAGCCCTCAAAAGAAAAGTCGCCAAACGATATGAAATGGTGGGCGAATCGGAAGCTTTGGGGCAAATCAGAAATATCATCGATAAAGTTGCTGATACAGAAGCGCGGGTTTTAATCGTGGGGCCCAATGGTTCCGGAAAAGAATTGGTGGCGCATCATATTCACGAGAAAAGTTCGCGGAACAAAATGCCACTTGTGGAGGTGAATTGTGCTGCGATTCCTTCTGAACTTATTGAAAGTGAATTGTTTGGTCATGTGAAAGGGTCTTTTACAGGTGCGCACAAAGACAAAGAAGGTAAATTTGAATTGGCCAATGGCGGCACGATTTTCCTTGATGAAATTGGGGATATGAGTCTTTCTGCACAGGCAAAAGTTTTGCGGGCTTTGCAGGAAGCAAAAATTTCCAGAGTGGGAGCCGATCGTGAAATAAAAGTGGATGTAAGGGTCATTGCAGCAACCAACAAAGATTTGCGGACAGAAATTGCCGAAGGCCGTTTCAGAGAGGATTTGTACCATAGGTTGGCGGTTATTGTCATTGAAGTTCCGGGGTTAAATGAAAGACGGGAAGACATCGCTCAGCTGGTAAAACATTTCTCAATTCAGATTGCAGAATCATCGGGAATGCCGTTTAAAGAATTTTCTGATGAAGCCATCAAGATTCTTGAAAAGTATGACTGGACGGGAAATATACGTGAACTTCGAAATGTGGTAGAAAGAATGCTCATTTTGGGTGGAGATCCTGTGTCCAAAAGTGACGTGGAAAATTTCGTAAAAAAATAATACTAAACGATATTTTTAATCGTTGGTTAATCAAAGAGTTAATTATGAATAAATTTTATATAGCAGTTTTTGCCGGATTCTTGATGATATCTTGTGGGAACAAAGAAGAGAATGTTGAAGGGGATTTGAGCCAGGAAGAGATTGAAATCTTGGAAGAAACCTCTCAGATAAATTCGGAAGCAATCAATTATGAAGGAACTTTCAAAGGGAAAATTCAGGGTAAGGAAATAGAACTTAAACTGAATGGAGAAGCATTTGAAATGACTCAAAATGGAAGACGAGCACATGGAAACTGGTCAAAAGTAGACGACGGGACCATTATAGAATTGGAACCTAAAAGCGGAAGTCTGAATGTAAGGCATTATGGTTGGTCTGACAATGATACTTGGGTAGCGCTTACCGACAGTCTTACTTACATGGAACCGGAGCAATTTTTAAAAAGAATCCCTGATTAAATGAAGCATATTTTATTAATGATTTCGGGGCTTGTACTTTTTTCATGTGCTAAGGAAAACAAAACCCAGGAATTGGGAGAGCGTTTTTTCAAAACTTATTCAGAAAGAAAAGAAATCGACAAAATCCTTTCTTTTTATTCGTCTGATTTTAAATATGAAAACATTGGATTTGAATCAAATGCCAACGATCCTAAATTTTTGTACGAGGAATTTTACCGTTGGAAAGATCCGGCTTTTAAATACACTTCAACAGAAACAATTGTTTTGAACGAAATCGTGAGCAGTGATTCTTCCATTGTGGCTTCAGGGACGACCACTCCTTATTTTTACAACGGAAAAAAAGTTGAGGGAACCAGGTTTGTCATCTGGCTTGAATTGGACAAAAATTTGAAAATCAAAAAACAAACCGACTGGTTTGCTTATCCGATGCAAGAAATAATCGAAGCATTTTATCTGAAGAATTCAATGAAAATTGAATAAAACTTAGTTTCAAATAAATTATACAAAATCCGGATCTAAAAAAGTTCCGGATTTTTTTTGAAGTAAAACCCTCATCAAAAGCCGATTTGTAGTACTGATTTTTGACAATGTAAAGATTTAAGACAATTAAAAATATTGAGAACTTTAGTTTTGTGGTTATTCTAAAACTCAATTATTATGAAAATTTCTTTACCCTTTTTACTTGTTTTTCCTTTTGTGCTGAATGGTCAGATAAAGGAAATAGTTTATCCAATCGAAAATCAAGAGATCTATCTGGCAAACAGTTCAAACCTTTTGGATGCTAAGTTTACAGTTGTAGAATTTGAAAAAACAGAATGTCTTTCAGATCAGGCCAGATTTGAAATGGATATTGAAATTGCAGAAAACAAAGCGCTCATTTTACAAGAAAATCCGAATGCATTTTCTCATTTGGGAAATCAGGTGCTTTTTATTGAACCCATTCGTCCAAAGGACGGATTTTCTGAATACGGCTACCATACAATTAATTTTAATGTAGATCATAATCTAACGCCAAACAACCAGCTACTCGATTACAATTGTGGTAACAGAACTTATGATTGGGCTTCCGGAAATCATCAGGGAACCGATCTTATTTTGTGGCCTTATCCTTGGAAAAGAATGGCGGAAAACGTAATGGAAGTTGTAGCCGCTGCAGAAGGAGTGATTGTCAACAAAAAAGACGGATTCAATGATTTAAGCTGTGTCAATAATGGTAATCCAAACTGGAATGGATTTGTGGTGGAACATGCAGATGGTT
>JAEWHB010000040.1 GCA_023388015.1 Bacteroidota bacterium | reverse complement strand
ATTCCGTTTTCACAACGGGTTTCAACTCATAAACATCCTGATAACGAATGTGCCTTTCGTCGGGTCGTGGATGAACTGTAATGCCTTCAGCACCAAATTCTTGTGCTTTTATCGCAGCTTCCACCACGTTGGGCGTGTTGCCACCGCGGGCGTTCCGTATAGTGGCTATTTTATTGATGTTTACGCTAAGCTTTGTCATTGTGTTTAATTACAAATGGTTGTGAAATGGCCAGATCAAATTCCTTGCTGGCACTGATCAAATGGTCAAAAATATCGGACTGAATTCGCTCATAAGTCAAAAAATCAGACGAAGTCGTAAAACAGTAAATCTCCAGCGGCATTCCTTCCAAGGTTTGTTCTTTTTGTCGGACGACCAATTTATCAGATTTAGAAATATCCGGCCGGCTCATCAGGTAATTTTCGGCATAAATCCTGAAAACGCCGATATTGGTCAGCTGACGTCCGTTGATGATATAATCTTTATGGGTAACCGATTTGTTGCTTTCTTTGATTTCGTCTTCTTTCAACTTTATATACGAACTGATCAGGTCAATTTTACGAAAACGACTCAATAATTCTTCATCACAGAATTTAAAAGAATTCACATTAAAGACAATTGGTCTTTTGATTCTTCGCGTGTCCGATTCCACCATCGTAGTGTGATTGGTTACTTCAGAAGCAATCAGGTCATAAGTCGGAACGGTTGAAATGGTTTTGTTGAAATTCTCGATTTTGGTAATGGCTAAATTAATTTCTTTTACCACACCTTCGATCTGATATTTGGAAACCGAAATCCAGTCGCCTACTTTAATGGTTTTGGAAGTCGAAATCTGTAATCCCGAAACAAATCCAAGTATGGAATCCCTAAAAATCAATAAAACCACCGCAGTCAAGGCTCCCAAAACGGTCAAAATCTGCGTCGCTTCGGTATCGATCAGAGTTGCTACGAAATAAATGATTCCAAAGAACGAAGCAAAGATTTTAATCATCTGTCCGAAAGTCCTTACACCCACTGTCGTATGGTTTTCTCTTTCGTCATTGATGTCGATGATGGCATCAATTACCCGGTAAATCAACCTTAAAATCAATAAGATATAAAGCAGGTCGATGAATTTGTCCATAAACTTATCGATCCCGTGATAGCGTTGGAAAACATAAGGATTAATGTCTTCCAATAGATTAATCGTGACAAAATGGATGATTGTCCGGAAGACTTTGTGTGCATGAAACTTACGTACCCAGTTGATATTCAATTTTTTGGCCATAAGGCCGAATAGTCCTCCGAAAATTTTCTGAAGGATAAAATCCAGTAACAAAAGTGCGGCGATCCAGGTGAAAGCTTCAATAAAAGGAAGAAATGCCTTGTTTAAGGCGTCGCCAAACCATTCTTTTATCTGTTTTCTGACCAATTTGGCCAGATCAGCAATGTATTTATTAGAGTATAATTTGGTGGAGGTTTCAAACACTTTTTTCCGATTTTCATGCAAAGTTAATCCAACTTAAATTCTTATCGAAAATATAAGCCGAAAAGATTGTAATTTTACCTTGTGGAAGACCTGATTATCAAAATTTTGTTTGCCGGTGCGATGTTGCTTGGAGTGGCGGGTTCCATCCTGCCGGTTTTACCGGGCGCACCGCTTGCTTTTGGTTCGCTTTTATTGGCCAGAATTTTTAATTTCTCCGAATTAAGCTGGTGGATAATAGCGCTTTTTGGAGTATTGACTATCATCGGAATAATTCTCGATTATATGGTGCCGATTGCCACCACCAAAAAGATGGGCGGAAGTAAATACGGAATCTGGGGGCTTGTCATTGGTTTTATCATTGGAATTATATTTTCACCTTTTGGATTTGTCAGCATCATCATTGCTCCGTTTTTAGGCGCACTGATTGGCGAACTTATTTACGATCGCAATAACCACAAAAGAGCTGTGAAAGCGGCCACCGGTTCGGTCATCGGATACTTTCTTACGAGCGGATACGGGATTTTGTTGTGTTTATCCATGCTGGTGGTCTTTGTAGCAACAGATATTTGGTAGTGGAAATTTTTTCTGATTCATCTCATTTTTTTCTTGCATGTTTTCTGAAAAAAAATGACATTTGGGGATTCAAACCCATTGAAAGACAATCATTCTACCGCTTCTCAGAATCTTCTGTTTGAAGGACTGATTGAAGGCTTGCTTACGCAAGAAGTTGGACATCAAACCCATTTTTTTTCAGAGAATTTGGTTAAAGGATTGCGCGAGCAATTATGGCGACATTATAAGGCAGGAGAAATGCATCCGGCCGGAATCGGAAATAAATTTGTCCATCAAAAAAATGCTGAAGTACGGGGTGATCTGATCAAGTGGATTGAAAACGACTCGGAAGTTGAGGTTGAACAAATTTTTTTAGCGGTTTTGAAAGTATTCGTTGATTACCTCAATCGCACTTGTTATACGGGAATCAATGATTTCGAATTCCATTATGCCTTGTATGACGTGGGTAGTTTTTACCAGCCGCACATCGACCAATTCAAAAGTGATTCATGTAGAAAATATTCGTTTGTCCTTTATCTGAATGAAGATTGGAAGGAAGAGGATGGCGGTATGTTTGTGGCCTATTTGGACGAAATGAAAATCGAAATCATTCCGGAAGGCGGAACCGTTTGTTTTTTTGCCTCGGATCAAATCAGACATGAAGTAAAATTGGCACATCGTAAACGAATGAGCATTGCGGGTTGGCTTAAAAAAGTGTAGGCGAATGGATTCCTTTTTCCAATTCCAATAAAAATTTTTTCCGGGGAAGTCCGCCTGCGTAACCGGTCAAACTTCCGTCTTTTCCTATCACGCGGTGGCAGGGAATGAGTATGGAAATCGGATTTTCACCATTGGCCGATGCTGCTGCACGAATGGTTTTTTCATCACCTAATTTTCTTGCTAAATCCAGATAAGAAATCGTTTTTCCGAACGGGATTTTCTGAAGCTCATTCCATACAATTTTTTGAAAATCAGTTCCTTTGGGATTTAGCCTTACCTCAAAATTCCATGCGCCTTTTTTGAAATAATCATCTAGTTGAGCCATTAATTTTATAGCGATTTCCGGCTGAAATTCAGTTGTACAAGGCTCTTGGTCATAAAACAATGCGGAATGAATTTCGTATTCGTTTCCTTTGATTTCCAGCCAACCGATTTCTGTGAGATATTTTGAAGTAAAATTCATCAATTCAAATATTTGTCATATATTTGCACCGAATTTAAGGAGAAAAACCATGAAAGAGAGCCGTTAGCTCTCTTTTTTATTCAGATGAATCAAAATTTAGTAAAACAATTGATTGACGAAGCGATTGCGGAAAACCCGTCGCTTTTTTTGGTAGACTGGAAGATCTCGCCCGATAATTCCATTGAAATATTGGTAGACGGGGATGAGGGTCTTTCCATTGACGAAATCGTGCGCATCAGCCGGCATGTGGAACATAATTTAGATAGGGAAGAAAACGACTTTTCGCTGAATGTTTCATCGGCAGGCGTAGGAAGTCCGCTAGTGCTACCGCGTCAGTTTAAAAAGAACATCGGTCGAACTTTAAAAGTTATAAAGACCGATGGAAGTAAGGAAACAGAAGGAGAATTGGTTTCGGCCGATGAAGAATCCATCGTTTTGAAATGGTCGGTACGTGAGAACAAACCGGTCGGAAAAGGAAAACATACGGTGGAGAAGCAGGAAAATATAGTATATACAGACATTAAAAAAGCAATAGTAAAAATCACTTTTTAAAATATAGCAAAATGGACAATATTGCATTGATCGAATCATTTGGTGATTTCAAAGACGAAAAGAATATAGACCGAATCACGCTGATGGCTATTTTGGAAGAATCGCTGCAAAGTGTGTTGAGAAAAAAATACGGCTCAGACGATAATTTCGACATCATCGTAAATCCTGACAAGGGAGACCTTGAAATCTGGCACAATCGGATTGTGGTTGAAGACGGAATGGTAGAAGATGATAGCGCTGAGATTGAATTGTCAGCTGCAAGAAAAATAGAGCCGGACTTTGAGGTAGGCGAGGAAGTATCTGAATCGGTTGCGTTGAAAGATTTGGGAAGAAGAGCCATTCTGGCGCTTCGTCAAAACCTTGTGGCAAAAGTAATGGAGCATGACAATGCCAACCTTTACGAACGATTCAAAGATATGGAAGGAGAAATTGTTTCGGGTGAAGTTCACCACATTCGCCAGAAACACATCATTGTGATGGATGACGATCAAAACGAAATGATTTTGCCGAGAGAGAACCAGATTCCTTCCGATTTCTTCAGAAAAGGAGAATCTGTGCGTGCTGTTGTAGACGAAGTAAAATTGAAAGGAATTAAGCCTCAGATTATTTTGTCGAGAACTTCGCCTAAATTTTTGGAGAAATTATTCGAAACCGAAATCCCTGAAATCTTTGACGGAATCATTACTATCAAAGGAGTGGTTCGTATTCCGGGAGAAAAAGCAAAAGTGGCGGTTGAATCCTATGACGACCGAATTGATCCGGTAGGGGCTTGTGTAGGAATGAAAGGATCTCGAATCCACACCATCGTCCGCGAGTTGAAAAACGAAAACATAGACGTAATTAATTATACCAACAATTTACAACTATTTGTAGCCAGAGCTTTGAGCCCTGCGCGCATCTCTCGAATGGACATAGATGACGCGGAAGGAAAAGTTACGGTTTACGTAAAGCCTGAAGAAGTTTCCAAGGCAATTGGTAAAAACGGACACAATGTGCGTTTGGCCGGAAAACTTTTGGGAATGGAAATTGATGTGTTCAGAGACATTCCTCAGGATGAAGATGTGGAGTTGGCAGAATTCGCAGATGAAATCGACTCTTGGGTAATCGAAGCATTCAAAAGCATAGGTTTGGATACAGCAAGAAGCATTTTGGAACAAGATGTAAATGATTTGATTTCCAGAACTGATTTGGAGGAAGAAACCATCCACGAAGTCATCCGTATTTTGCGTGAAGAACTTGAAGACTAAGCCTAAATAACAAAATAAAACGTACTAAATTTAGAATTAGTACATTTGCAAACTGAAAAATCCAAATTAATATATGTCGGAAACGATAAGATTAAATAAAGTATTAAAAGAACTTAACATCTCAATTGATCGGGCGGTTGATTTTTTGAGCGAAAAAGGCATTCAGGTTGAACGTACTCCAAATACGAAAATCGACCAGAATACCTATTCTATACTTATTCAGGAATTCCAGTCAGATGCCGAACAAAAAGCTGCATCTGAAGAGGTAGTTATTAATAAAATACCTGAGCGTAAACCTGATCCTAAAATTGAAGAGCCCGAGCCAAAAGTTGAAATTCCGGCAGAAAAAATCATTACTGCCAAAGTTGAACTGGAAGGACCGAAAACAATTGGGAAAATTGATTTGGATAAACTAAATGCTCCTAAACCTAAGCCTGCAGAGCCTGAAAAACCTGTGGTTCAGGAAGAGAAGCAACCCGTAAAAGAAGAGCCAAAACCTGAAGTTAAGGAAGAGGTGAAGCCAGAGCCCGTGGTAGAGAAAGTAATTGAAAAAGTAGAAGAGCCGGTTAAACCCGCAGTGCCTGCAACGGAACCTGTGGTTGAAAAACCTGAAGCCGAATCTGATGAGCCTAAAAAAATCGAAACTAAATACCAGAAATTGGAAGGTCCCAACTTCACGGGTAAGAAGCTCGATTTGTCTGAATTTGAAAAAGACAAGAAATTAGCAGAAGACAGAAAGGAGAAGCAAAAGCAGGAGAAGGAAAATAAAAAGAAAAGAAAGAGAATCCGTAAAGACGTAAAGTTGGACGATGTCAAACCATCCAATAATTCCAACAACAATAATAACCGTCCACACAAACAAGGTTCTCAAAACCGTCCGGTAAGAAGGCCACAAGCCGAACTTACAGACGAAGAGGTTTCAAAACAAATCAAAGAAACGCTTGAAAAACTTACCAATAAAGGTGTTAAGTCAAAAGCGTCAAAACATAGAAGAGATAAAAGAAAGGAACGCCGCGAAATGGAAGCCATGGAAATGGAAGCCATGGAAAAAGACAAAACACTTCATGTTACCGAATTTGTAACGGTAAATGAATTGGCAAGTCTTATGGACGTTGCGGTAACAGAAGTAATTTCTGCTTGTATGTCACTTGGAATCATGGTAACAATGAACCAAAGACTGGAAGCAGACACTATTCAATTGGTAGCAGATGACTTTGGTTATGATATCGAATTCAGCAATGTTGAAGAAGACCTTGAAATAGAAGATGAAACGGAAGATGCACCGGAAGATTTGATATCCCGCGCACCGATTGTAACAGTTATGGGTCACGTTGACCACGGTAAAACTTCTTTGCTTGACTACATACGTAAGGCAAATGTAATCGCTGGTGAGTCCGGAGGAATTACACAGCACATTGGAGCTTACAACGTAAAACTTGAAAATAATCAGAAAATAGCATTCCTTGATACACCGGGTCACGAAGCCTTTACCGCGATGCGTGCACGTGGTGCTCAAGTGACTGATATCGCCATAATTGTGATTGCAGCAGATGACCAGGTCATGCCTCAAACGCGTGAAGCAATAAGCCATGCGCAAGCTGCAGAAGTGCCTATTATTTTTGCGATTAACAAAATTGATAAACAAACAGCTAATCCCGATAAGGTAAAAGAGCAATTGGCCAATATGAACTTATTGGTAGAAGACTGGGGGGGATCTATTCAGTCGCAGGATATTTCAGCCAAACAAGGATTAAACGTAGAGGAGTTATTGGAAAAAGTTTTGCTTGAAGCAGAAATTCTGGATTTAAAAGCCAATCCAAAACGACTTGCTACCGGAACAGTTGTGGAAGCTTCTTTGGACAAAGGAAGAGGATATGTTTCGACTATTTTGGTTCAGAACGGAACACTTCGTGTGGGCGATTACCTTGTAGCAGGAAGTAACCACGGTAAAGTTCGTGCCATGCTTGATGAAAGAGGTAAACCTGTAAAAGAAGCAGGTCCATCTACACCGGTAACAATCCTTGGACTGGACGGAGCGCCGACTGCAGGTGATAAATTCAGAGTATTTGAAGATGAAAGAGACGCAAAACAAGTAGCGACCAAACGTGAACAATTGCAGAGAGAGCAAACTATCAGAACTCAAAAACATATCACGTTGGATGAAATCGGACGTCGAATCGCATTGGGAGATTTCAAAGAATTGAACATTATATTGAAAGGAGACGTAGATGGTTCTGTAGAAGCATTGACCGATTCACTTCAGAAATTATCGACAGAAGAAATTCACATCAACATACTTCACAAAGGAGTCGGACAGATTACAGAATCTGATGTCTTATTGGCAAGCGCTTCTGATGCGATTGTAATCGGATTTAATGTGCGTCCGGGTACTTCTGCAAAAGAGATTGCCGATAGAGAAGAAATCGAAATCCGAAATTATTCCATTATTTATGATGCCATTAATGATGTAAAAGAAGCGATGGAAGGGATGTTATCTCCTGAATTGAAAGAACAGGTTACAGGTAACATTGAGATTCGAGAAACTTTCAAAGTTTCCAAAGTGGGAACAATTGCAGGTTGTATGGTGTTGGATGGAAAAGTTACAAGAAATTCAAACATCAGGCTGATTCGGGACGGAGTTGTAATTCACGACGGTGAGTTGGCGAGTCTGAAACGTTTCAAGGATGATGTGAAAGAAGTGACAAAAGGATATGAATGTGGTTTGAACATCAAAAATTACAACGATATTCAAGTCGGTGATATAATTGAAGCTTATGAAACAGTGGAAGTTAAGAAGAAATTAAAATAAGACTTATAAACAATTTGATAACAAAGAAGTCGTTCCAAAATTTGGAGCGACTTCTTTGTTAAATATCGTTACAGTAAATCATTTCAAGAGAATTATTCTCTTGTTAAAGTTTAAATAAATTTGGATTTCTTAATAAAATGTTACAATTTTGCCACGATAATGTTATAAAAAAATAAGTATGAGGACAAAATTTGCATTTTTAAGTGCACTTTTCCTGCTCTTTGTAGG
>JAEWHB010000031.1 GCA_023388015.1 Bacteroidota bacterium | reverse complement strand
ATCTGGGCATATAAGCCGTCTTTCAAATTGTTGTAATCTTCTTTGCTCATTGAATTTGGTATTTTGACAGAACAGCTTACCATAAAAGCTGCCATCGTCATGATTGCTATTATTTTCTTCATTTTATTTCGAATTTTTCCTGATATCCTGTATTTGAATTTTGAAAATTAAAGGTTCATTTCCCTGAATTTTATTTCGATCTCCATAACCTCCGTACGCCAAAAAAGAAGGAAGCAATACGGTGGCAGAATCTCCTTTTTCAATCATCTGAAGTGCGATTTGAATTCCTCGGGGAAGGTCTGAACGCCCCATCATAATGGTTTGCTCGCCATTTTCTTCTTCCGAATAAATAACTTCATTATCAAAATTCAGAACTTCGTATTCATACTTTACAACATCTCCTGTTTTGGCCATGGTAGGTGTAGATTCACCTGAATTGGAAATCCAAAAACCGTAAGAAGTTCTTTTAAAGTTCAAATTTAAACTGCCTATATAATTCTGAATCAACTCATTATCTTCATTCAAAATCTGCTTGTTGCGATCCTGAGAAAACTGCATGAATTTTTCGCGGTCGTCTTGGTAGCTGACCGGATATTGAACCACCTTGTTTTTACAGGCGGTCAATGTGAAAATCGTGATAATGGCTATTATGTACTTCAAAGTTTAACTTCTTGTAATTCTTCTTTGTAAATATCCAATAATTCTCTGAATTTCTGAATGGTTTCTTCCATATTTAAATCGGAACGTCCGCCGGCAGCGTTGATATGACCTCCGCCATTGAAATGTTTTCTTGCAAAATTATTCACATCGAAATTACCTTTGGAACGGAATGAAATTTTGATAAAGTTATGTTGTTGGTCTTCAATGAAAATCACAGAAAACACAAAATCATTGATGCCCAGACCGTAGTTGACAAAACCTTCGGTATCACCTTTTTGGGAACCATACTCAAGTTGTTGTTCGCGTGTGAGATGCATGCAAGCCGCACGATGTTCTGGAAAGGGTTCCAGCGATTCAAGTGCCAAACCGAGCATTTTCAGGCGGTTTGGAGATTGGGTATCAAAAACGTTATTATAAATTTTATCGACTTCAATTCCTCTATCAAAAAGGTTTGCCACTACTCTGTGTGTAGAAGCCGATGTATTGCGGAATCGGAAATTTCCGGTATCGGTCATAATTCCGGTGTAGATACATTCGGCAATGGTTTTGTCGATCAAATCTAAGTGACCCATGGCTTCGATGAAATTATACACCATCTGACAAGTGGCCGGAATATTCACATCGGAATACATAAAATCGAATTGATCGGGTTCCTGGTGATGGTCGATCATCACTTTGGGAACGGTGGATCGTTGCAGCCAGTCGCCTACTTCGTCGATCCGTGAGATATTGTTGAAATCGAGAATAAAGATCAGTTCGGCTTTTTCGATTTGAATTCGGCATTTTGCAGGATTGTATTCGGCAATCCCAATTTTTTTGGCACCATCCATCCATTTCAGGAATTTCGGGAAGTCATTGGGCGCAATAATTTCGCATTCGTGTCCGAGTTTGGCGAGATAATGTGACATGGCCAAAGTGGAACCAATGGCATCCCCATCCGGATTACGATGCGGAATTAAGACGATTTTTTTGGGTTGCGAGAGAAGTTGTTTTAACTCTTGAAAATTTTCCATCTGCATAGTTTGCGAAGATAGAATTTTCAGAACAAATGGACAAGGGTGTTGGTGGATGGAGAATAGACAAAACTTTGACAAAGTTCTATTCATAGTATATATAACTTTGTCAAAGTTGCTTTCTAAGAATTAATTCTTCAATTACAAATCGCGTTTTTTCAACAATCGGAAAGACAAGAAAGTGAAAATGGCTATGTAAATCAAAGCCGCTACCACAAAGGTCCAATCCACGGTTTTATAGGCAAAAATAGAACCGCCCATTACAAATCCTTCCAGTTTCATCTGCGGAAAATCAATCAGCTTGGAGGAAGTGTTTAATGGCAAATAATTGGAAAGATAAAATCCATAAGGATCGATATTTTCAAATCCGCCCATCCAGGCTTTGATTAAAACTTCGACCGTTGAAATCATTCCTTCAATCATCCAAAGTACAATCAATCCCAAAAAGGCAAAGGCACTTTTTCGCAGTAAAATCGAAAGAAAAAGACAGATGGAGAAAAATAAATTCAGTTTCAAAAAATAAGTTCCTACAAACTCAATTCCCTTAAAAATATTTTCTTTGTTATCGGAAAAAACCAGCCCCAAAACCAATGAAATTCCAAATACAAAAAGGGTTGAAAGTGTGGCGAAAATTAGATTGGTCAGAATTTTTGAAGTCAGAAATTCCTTTTTACTTAAGCCGTCAATCAGATTTTGCTTCAGCGTGCGGTTGGAATATTCGTTGGTCACATTAGTAATAATAATAACCGCTATGAAAATTTTGGCAATTGCAACCAAATACGTGATATTTTGCCAGACTTCCGGGAAGTTAAACATTCCGAGTTTGGCTATATCGAGTTTCATTCCGCCGATTGTGGGTTTTATGAAAGCCAGAATTAATCCTACGGCAACCAACATCCCGAAATAAATCAAAGTGAAAATTCGGGTGGTTTTATAATAATAAATTTTATTCCATTCTATTTTAAGTAGTCGCAGCATATCAGTTCAGATTTTTGGTTAATTCCAGGAATTGGTTTTCCAGACTTTCTTTTCTTTTCACCAAATGAGTCAGGAC
>JAEWHB010000138.1 GCA_023388015.1 Bacteroidota bacterium | reverse complement strand
ATTTTTGGAGATTTTCAGGATTTTTCAATAACCAGATTGCTTTTTCTGCCATCCCTTCCACATCGCCTATCGGCAAAACAAATCCGGTTTCGCCATCGATATTCACCTCCGGAATTCCGCCTGCATTGGATGAAATCACGGGAACGCTCGCTGCCATCGCTTCTAGTGCCGCCAGCCCAAAACTTTCCTTTTCCGAGGGAAGTAAAAACAAATCCGACGAACAAAGTACGTTTTGTAAATCACTGATTTTTCCCAGATTTTTTACTTTGTGTGTAATTCCCAGTTCATCAATCAGTCGGTTAGCATTTTCCCACTCCGGCCCCTCGCCTACGATAATTAATCGGGACGAAACTTCTTTTTGAATCCGATAAAAAACCTGAATCACATCTTCCACTCTTTTCACTTTGCGCAAATTGGAAACATGGATGATGATTTTTTCTTCGTCTGGTGCCATTTGCGTACGGCAACCGCAATTTTCATCTTTGATGAATTGTTGATTGTCGATGAAGTTGGGAATCACTTCGATTTCCTTGTCAATCGTAAAGAATTCATAGGTTTCTTTTTTCAAACTTTCCGAAACGGAAGTAACTTTATCTGAATGGTTGATAGAAAATTCCACTGCCGGTTTGTACGCCGGATGATTTCCCACCAAAGTAATATCGGTGCCGTGAAGCGTGGTAATCACCGGCAGGTTAATTCCTTTTTCCTTCAACATTTGTTTGGCAAAATAAGCCGCATAAGCGTGCGGAATTGCATAATGCACATGTACCAAATCGAGCCCCTGGGATTGCGCAATATTGACGATAATCGTACTCAACGCAAGCGAATAAGGTTGATACTGATGAAAAAGCGGATAAGTTTCTACATTGACTTTATGAAAATAAATATTGGAAAGTTTTATGTCGAGTCGCGCAGGAAGACTTGTACTGATGAAATGAACTTCATGGCCACGTCCGGCAAGATCCATCCCTAATTCTGTCGCTACAATTCCGCTTCCGCCGTAAGTCGGATAACAGACAATCCCTATTTTCATATCCAAAAGAATTTGGCTACTAAGATACTTTATTTTGAAGGATTGACTTTGTTTTTCTACGTTAAAACTTTATTTAATAAAATCCCTACCGATTTCGGAAGCATATGCCTGAATTTTCCCGTTCTCATCCATCAGACCAAAAAGATGGAAACCTTTTTTTCCATAATAATCCTTAAAATAAAAAGCCGGAAAATCTGAAAACATAGGTTCTAAAATTTCTTGAAGATATTGCTTGCTTTCGGAATCGAAATTGGACATGATTACACCATATTGATTTCCTTCTTTTAAAACTATGAAATCGCTTATGGCCGGGCCACGTGTTTTCATTCCGTTCATTCCTATTTCTTCGTATTCCAATGGCAATACCAAATTGCCGTTAGTTTTCACAATGCCTGCTTTCCCATTTTTATAAACCACAATATTGGCTTCTGTTTTTATGTAGAAAAGATTTTCGAATTCGGAATCTCCAATGGAAGCCTCTCTCTTATCCTTTCTCAGACCAAGTTTTCCGGTCGTTTTATTCATCCGATAGGTTTTCATCGTTCCGGCAATCGAATCATATTCCATGGGAATGACTGCATTTCCTTTAGAATCCAGCGTGCCACATTTCAGTTGAGAATTAATTTTGTTGCAAATTAAAAACTGACTATTACCAAAATAAGCAAGTGAATCATGACGCGCTTCCAGTTGAATTCCATGCTTTATCCACCCAAAACGATTTCCTTTTTTATAAATTACATCTTCTTTCTGGCGGTTAATCTGCGGCATTCTTAAAGATGCTTTTGAATCAGCTGCAAGTTTGACATTGGCTATTTCTCCTTTCTCATTTTCATATTTCAGGATTCCGTTTTCCATAAAATACTGAGGAAACCCATCTGATTTTATTGTTTTCTCAGGAACCAATTGGGCGTTTATTGCACGAAGACTTTCATCCATTTCCTGAAGCACGGCAGCCCGGTCAGGAACAGGCGCTGTCATTTCTTCCATTACAAAATAATCTGAAGTTTTACGCAATGATCTTCTTTGAACTTCCTGATTTGAATCTTTGTATTCCAATGAATAAGTCTGGGATTTGAGATCGTTCATGAGCACCTTAAAATCGGTGACATTTTGAAATAAAAATTCTTTAATTTTTCCTTCATCCGCATCAAAAACACCCATCTGAAACTCATTCTGAAAATTCTCCATAAAGAGCAATGCATATTTTGAATTTCGAGAATTGAACGTGCTTACACCTGTTGCGTCAACAAATTCCAAACGTCGATACCCCTGCGGATTTAGATTTTCTCCCTTTAAATTATAAAGAAAAAAAACCGGAGATTTGCCTTTTAAATTATCATACTGTTTCTGATTAAGGCTCATTTTTTCGGCATCACCCGTAAACCAGGCATTGATCATCATACCGGGCATCACCTGATAATACGAATAAGGATTGGGTCCAATCAAAACTTTTCCTTTGTATAACAGGGATTTAACAGCAACTAAATCATTTCTTTCAATTTGTCCTGAATCTGTTTTTATTTTATCATTTACCAATAATCTCTCTTCCGCTTGAAAATATTCATCACCCAACCATTCTACCTCATCATAATTAGCTTCTACAATCACTTTGTCCGATTCATCCATCAACCCGAATTTTTCTCCCGATTTAAACGGAATTAAAATCTCTTGCGCCATAACTGGCAAAGCAGCAATCAAAAAACTAAAAATTATAAACTTCTTCATCTTGGAATATAAATTCATTACATTATTTCGGTTCCAATCCACTTTTTCGCGGTCGGAACTTCATACAAATTCATCTGGCTCAATAAATCTTCGACAGAATCGCTGATGAGCAGCATTCCTTTGTATTCATTTCGCAAAAGTTCTTCTTCAATCATTTTATCGACCAATTGAATCAGCGGATCGTAATATCCATTGATATTCAAAACGCCAATCGGTTTCTGATGCAAACTCAACTGCGCCCAAGTGAGGATTTCAAATAATTCTT
>JAEWHB010000021.1 GCA_023388015.1 Bacteroidota bacterium | reverse complement strand
TAACTTTTCTTTTGAATTTCACGTTTTCAATTTTCATAAAGTAGGTGGAATAATCCTTTGGGTCGTCAATTTCACCCAAAACAAGAATTCCTCCCAACTGTGCCATGGCTTCTACCTGCAATACGCCCGGCATTACCGGTTCCTGCGGAAAATGTCCTACAAAAAACGGTTCATTCATAGTTACGTTTTTCACACCGACCAATGAAGTTTCCGTTTTTTCAATCACTTTGTCCAGCAATAAAAATGGCGGACGATGCGGAAGAATCTTCATAATATCGTTGATGTCATAAATAGGATCTTTGGTCAGATCAAATTCAGGAACATTTTTGCGTTTGGCAATTCCAATCTGTTTGCTCAGTTTTTTGGCAAAATTGGTATTGATCTGGTGACCCGGTTTATTTGCGATAATTTTTGCTTTTAATTTTGTTCCGATTAAAGCCAAATCCCCAACTACATCCAAAAGTTTGTGACGAGCTGCTTCATTTGGATAATGAAGGTTGATGTTGTCCAATACGCCATTCGGACGAATTGAAACATCTTCTTTATTAAATGCTTTGGTCAATTTCTGTCTTGTTTCCGGTGTAATTTCCTTGTCCACATAAACGATTGCATTTCCAAGATCACCTCCTTTTATTAGTCCGGCATCCAGAAGATATTCGATTTCATGCAGGAAACTAAAAGTACGCGCATTGGCAATTTCTTCTTTAAATTCCGACATACTTTTAATGGAAGCATTTTGCGTTCCCAAAACTTTTGTTCCGAAATCTACCATGGTTGTTACCTGATATTCATCGGCCGGAATTGCGGTAATTTCAGAACCGGTTTCAGGATCGGTATAAGTTACAATGTCTTTCACGACGTAATATTCGCGATCTTCTTCCTGTTCAACGATTCCTGCATTTTCAATGGCTTCCACAAAATACTTGGAAGAACCATCCAAAATAGGAACTTCTGAATTATTGATTTCAATCAGGACATTGTCCAAATCCATTCCGGTCAGAGCTGCCAAAAGGTGTTCTGTGGTATGGATTTTCACCCCTTTCTTTTCAATGGTTGTCCCTCTTTCAGTACTGGTGACATAATTGGCGTCGGCTTCTATATGTGGATTACCTTCCAAATCGGTTCTTACAAAAACAAAACCGGTATTTACCGGCGCAGGTTTCAGTGTCATGGTTACTTCACGTCCTGTGTGAAGTCCTACACCGTTTAAAACGTATTCGCTTGCCAGCGTTTTTTGTTTGTCAGACATTAATCTTTTATTGTTTGTTGTTGCTTTATTTCTTTTTCAAGTTCTTCCAATCGCTTTACGATACTTGGAAAATTGCGGAAATATACGTAAGATTTCCTAAAGTCGGCTGCATCCATAGATGGAGAACCATAAATTTTTGATCCGTCGGGCACATTATTATTGACGCCGCTTTGCGCCTGAATTTGTACAAAATCTCCGATTTTAAGGTGTCCGACGATTCCCACCTGTCCGCCAATCATACAGTTTTTACCGATTTTGGTCGAACCGGCTACGCCTGTTTGGGATGCAATTACAGTATTCTCACCAATTTCCACATTGTGTGCAATCTGAATCTGATTATCAAGTTTGGCGCCTGCACGAATGATAGTTGAACCCAAAGTCGCGCGGTCAATGGTACAAGATGAACCAATTTCTACATTGTCTCCGATGACTACATTCCCGATTTGCGGAACTTTCTCCAAAGTACCGTCAGATTTTGGGGTAAATCCAAATCCGTCTGCTCCCATTACTGTGTTGGAATGAATGATACAGTTTTTCCCGATTTGGGTGTCGGAATAAATCCGTACGCCCGAATGGATCACACTTCCTTCACCGATGGAAACATTCTCACCGATATGCGCATTGGAATGAATCATCACTTCTTTTCCGATTTCAGTGCCTTCTCCTACAAAAACAAAACTTCCAATGTAAACCTCTTCGCCCAACTTTGCTGATTCATGAATCTGAGCATTGGGTTCGATTCCGGATTTTTTATTTTTCAGATGATTGGCATAATGCAGGAGTTTTGTAAAAGCTTTGTAAGCATCTTCCACCCAAATTAACGTAGAATTCACTTCCTTTTCGGGTGTAAAATCCTTGGAAACGATTACAATTGACGCTTCGGTACTATATAAATAAGGTTCGTATTTCAAATTCGAAAGAAATGAAATGGATCCCGGTTTTCCTTCTTCAATCTTAGAAAGCGTATTGACCCGCACATCGGGGTTGCCTTCTACCTTCCCTTCTAAAACCGAAGCAATTTCTACTGCACTAAACTCCATAGTATGCAAAAATATAAATTTTGGGTATATCTATAATTTGAATTAAGAATTTTTCTTAACATCTAAGTAACATAAATGAAACTTTTCTATCGGATTCAACAAATGATGTGATAAAATCTGCAAGGACGACTCCGAAATTTCCTGCAAACTTCGGTCTTTGTTCATGATATAAACCGGTGATTTGTGTTTATCATACGGAATAACTTTCACACTGGACTGGTGTACAAAATAACTTCCGTCCTCTACTCCGAGCTCTCTGGCGGTTTTATTTGTCAAAACATTTAATTCATCGGCAGAAAGCGGTTCGTTTAAAATTTTTGAAACCGGAAGCTTCCTGTTAATTAAACAACGCGACAAACAGGATAAAATTATATCCTCATGGTTTTGCCATTGTTTGAGCGAAGCCCATACATCGCTGTCATCCAACTGAATAAATTGCCCGAGCTGATCTTTCAGGTTTTCTTTTACTTCATTTTGCAAAAAATACCCGAAAGCGTCTGTGGCAAATAATTTTTCCCCATTTCGACTTAATTCTTTTGCTCTTCGCATCGCTTGTGTCAATAAAACTTCCGCCGAAAAAGAAGTCCGGTGGTTGTAAACTTGCCAATACATAAACATTCGCGCAGCCAGGTATTTTTCAATGGAATAAATCCCTTTGGAATCCACCACAAGTTGATCATCCTTTACATTTAACGTGGAAATAATCCGGTCGGGATTGATGTTTCCTTCCACAACGCCTGTAAAAAAGCTGTCGCGTTTCAGATAATCCAACCGATCCATATCCAGTTGGCTCGAAACCAATTGCGTAAGGAATTTCTTTTCGTATTCGCCTTTAAAAATCCGGATGGCAAGATCCAATTCACCAGAAAATTCACGGTTCAACATTTCCATCAAATACAATGAAATCTTTTCGTGGTAAAGGTTTTCGATGATGGAATGTTCCAAAGTGTGCGAAAAAGGTCCGTGCCCGATGTCGTGCAAAAGAATGGCGCAAAGCACACCGTTTTTTTCTTCTTCCGAAATTTCCACATTTTTTGCCCGAAGTGTTTCCACCGCTTTTTGGGTCAGGTGCATGGCTCCGAGCGCATGGTGAAATCGAGAATGTTTCGCACCCGGATAAACCAGTTCGGTCAATCCAGTTTGGCATATTCTTCGCAGTCGCTGAAAACTTGGATGCTGAATAATATCGAAAATTAATTCGTTGGGTATGCTAATAAATCCGTGCACCGGATCGTTAAATACCTTTAGTTTGTTTACATACTCCAATTTATGCTTATTTAATCACTAAATTAGTTA